>NZ_JBFRNC010000031.1:0-30144 GCF_041470825.1 Vibrio sp. 10N.261.55.A10
ACTTTACGGGGTCACTTCATCATGGCTGGTTTTTCGCTTTTAGACACTACTGGCGAGATTCAGCCGCTCGAATTCTTTCAATCGCTTCTACCCTTCTAAGCTGTTCTGGTAGGAAATGTTCAGTCCTAAGTTGCGCAATCTTCTCTTGTTGTTCGGTTTTTGATAGGAATGAATCTTTCAAGACATCATTTCGTTCTGCGAAGTAGACCTCTAACGAGTCTTCAAAGGCCGCTCTTTGTTTATCAAGTACTTCAAGTCTCTGGGTTGCTTCTTCACCGACAAGTTCGCTTCTCTTTAAGTATTTACCCTGTTCATCGAGACCTTCAGAGCTAGAGAGCTGTTGGAGTAACACCTGATTCTGGTGACTCGACTGAACATAATCAGGTTGCTCAGATAGATAGGATTCGAGTCTTTGTTGGTATTCTTCATCCTCTAATCCCTCCTGTTTCAGAAGTAACTTTTCTAAGGCGATTTCTCTCATTCTGTTGTCGTGCGTAAACAGAATACTTATCTCGCTCTCACTGAAAAACTGAGCTTGGAGGTCAAGGAGCGCTTGATTGAGTGCACGTAGATCATCAGCGGAAATGGATGTGGTACCGAACTGCACGTCCAACGATGTCAGTGCCGACTTATACTCAAGATATTTGGCAAACAGTGCTTCATCAACCACGGTTGTTGATGCTTGTTCGTGGTGTTTCGCCACGTTGTCTCGAATATCTTCAAGGGTTAATTCTGCATTACCTGACACGAAATATTCCATCATGTCTTTTGCTGATGCGTTATCGATGTCGGTATCTTGCTGAGAGGTGACTTTCAATGAGGAGACGCGTTGTTCGTCGTCAGTATGTGTATCTTGATTATTTAGATATAAAAAGACCGCCGCTGTGCTCATCAGGGCTATCGTGGTTATCGACAAAATGGCGGTCTTTTTCATCATACTTCCCTTGTTTTCTTGTTAAACGGCTTTGCAGACTACAAGCCAGCCAACTTCAATCGATTGGCATGCTGACGATATAGAGTTACAGGATCTGTCTCAAACAAGTGGTGAATTCCCAATAACCCATTAATCTCATCTAGGTGGTTCATTTTGTAATCATCACCAATCACTTTGCCCAAATGCGCGCTGCATGCTCCTACTAAGCCATCATTAGGTTCGTTGAAGGCTAAGCCTAGGATTGTCATCGCTCCGTCGGTAGGATCAAGAAGGTTGGTAAAAGTGGAAGACCCTGTCCATGAATAGTAATAAACGCCGTTACTTGCTTGCCACTCACCATCGCCACACTCAGACGTCGGAACGCCCTCAGGGTAAAACTGGTTGAAGGCTAGCGAGCCTTCTGTGGTCAATGCTTCAAGAGAAGCGAGGCCGTCTTGGTCGAGATCCGTTCCACCAGATAAAAGGTTAATCAGTGTCGTTAATCCACCTGCTAATTTAACCGCGATACCTTCTGTGACAGAGCCTTCAGATACGTTCCCTCGAACGAGATCAGCGACCTTAGAACCTTTATGCACACCGCCAATACTGGTCACTGAAGCAACAAGATCAGGTCGAACTGACGCAACATAACGAGCCGTAGGCCCACCGTGGCTATGACCAACCAGATTCACCTTACTTGCTCCTGTTGCAGCTAACAGCGTTTCAACTTGGCTGAGTAACTGTTCACCACGGACCTCTGAACTGTTGGTTGCAGAGACCTGAGCGACATATACGTTCGCGCCATCTTTGGTTAGGGATTCAGGTACGCCATAGAAATAGTCAACGCCCGCTAATGTATCGAAACCAAACAGACCATGTACCAACATAATGGGGTATTTCGTTTCAGTGTATCCGCTGGCTTCTAATGCTGATGCGCTCGTTCCGGCATATACGCCAAAACTGGATAGGCAGGCTATCGTCCAAATTAATATCTTTTTCAATGCTCTTTCCTTAAACAGATTAGACCTCTGATGAGTAAAAGAACCGTAGATGATGATTTTATAAAACAGAAAGTAACGACTTCATATTTGTGATGGCGAACTTGAATTAAACAGGTGCGATGAACATCAGGCAAACAGAATCAGGAGAACAAAACATAAGCAATTGATTAAATTAACATTTAACTAAGGTTGATGAGATTGTTCTTTCAATATCCCGACTCAAATATCAATTCAACATTCTCAATAAACCAAAATTATTCGACAAATAACCGTTTGGAAACAGGTATTTTTCAACCAAAACTCGTTGATAACTTGATGCTTATTCCATTAACGACACACCACAACCCTGAATGTATTGACGCTAATTATTGATTTTAGATATAGGTCGTACCAGTTATTTACTTATCCACTTATCCACTTATCCACTTATCAAGCAACAGCGTTTCTGTTTGGCTCATCTAAATATAAAAGAGAATACAGTGATGAAAAATACGGCTTTAATACTCACGTTAGCCCTGCCTTTTGGCGCTTATGCCGCTGAAGACTCAATACCAACACCTGAATCGATTACATCTGCACAAGTACTCAGTGCACAAGGCTCAGAGACCTATTCATATGTTAGATGTTGGTATCGAACCGATGCCTCTCATGACTCCCCAGCCACCGACTGGAAGTGGGCAAAGAAAGAGAATGGTGATTACTACACGATCAACGGATATTGGTGGTCTTCCGTTTCATTCAAAAACATGTTCTACAGCGATGCCCCGCAATCGGAAATTAAACAACGTTGCGAACAGACGCTCGACATCCAACATGACGCCGCTGACATCACCTACTTTGCCGCAGATAATCGCTTCTCTTACAACCACTCAATCTGGACCAACGACAACGCTTTTCAAGCCAGTAGCATCAATCGTATTGTCACCTTTGGTGATAGCCTGTCCGACACTGGTAATCTATTTAATGGCTCACAATGGGTTTTTCCGAACGCAGATTCGTGGTTTTTAGGGCACTTTTCGAATGGTTTAGTCTGGACGGAGTATTTAGCAAAAGCGAAAGATGTCCCTCTGTATAACTGGGCTGTGGGTGGCGCCGCAGGTACCAACCAATACGTGGCATTGACTGGTGTTTATGATCAAGTCACCTCTTATCTGACCTACATGAAAGTCGCCAAAAACTATCGTCCGGAAAACTCACTGTTTACTTTAGAGTTTGGCCTCAATGACTTCATGAATTACAACCGAGAAGTCGCCGATGTAAAGGCTGACTTTAGCAGCGCGCTGATCCGCTTAACAGAATCTGGTGCGAACAATATCCTGCTGTTCACCTTACCCGATGCAACCAAAGCCCCTCAATTCAAATACTCTACCGAACAAGAGATAATAAAAGTTCGTGGCAAGATCTTAGAATTCAACCAGTTCATCAAAGCTCAAGCCGAGTATTACCAAGGTATGGGGAAAAACGTGGTGTTGTTCGATGCAAGTGCGTTGTTCGCCAGCATTACCGATAACCCAGAACAACATGGCTTTCGAAACGCGAGTGATGCTTGTCTTAATATCAATCGAAGCTCAGCCGCGGACTACTTGCGAAGCCACAGCTTAACCAATGACTGTGCGACCTATGGTTCAGACAGTTATGTATTTTGGGGCGTGACACACCCAACTACAGCTACTCATAAATACATTGCCGACCACATCTTGGCGTATTCGTTCTCGACGTTCAATTTCTAACTAAATATCGAAAAGTAATGGCTGAGCCAAGGTCGAGATACAAAAAAACCGCCTAATATTGGCGGTTTTTATTTATGTCAGTTTTACTAGCAAACGCTTTAAAACTGGCTGGTGATTACTCGTCGTCCACTTTTGGTGCGACTTTCTTCTTAGGGATAAACACGGTATCACCCACGGCCACATTTTGGTGGAAGCTCTTATCGCGCTTAACTGGTTTCTTCGGCGTTTTCTTCGCTTGAGTGTTGGTCTTCTTCTTAGCAGGACCGCCTTTAGCAAACGCAGGTTTACGTGGCTTAATGCCTTTGAATTTACCTTTTAGGCCTTCAAGTACAGAGAAGGTCAAATCTTGTTGAAGGTAAAGTTCAACACGCTTGAAGCTGTCCCAGTCTTTTGGACCAACCAAAGAAATCGCATCGCCTTTGTTACCCGCACGGCCAGTACGACCTACACGGTGCACGTACTCTTCCGTATGCTTAGGCATATCAAAGTTGATAACGTGGCTCACGTTTGGAATATCAATACCACGTGAAGCAACATCGGTAGTTACCAAGATCTTGTAAACCGCACGCTCGAACTGGCTCATAATAGCATTACGTTGCGTTTGGTTTAGGTTACCACTCAGTGCTACCGCTTTAAGCTTCTTCTCGTTCAACTTATCTGTTAAACGGTCAGTATCAGCGCGTGTTGCTGTGAAGATCATTACCTGACGGTATTCAGCTTCTTCCAGTACACGGTCTAAAATCGCTTCTTTGTGATCTAGGTGATCACATAAGTAGAATTTCTGTGTGATATCTAAGTGTTGCTCGTTAGAAACACCAACAGAGATACGCTTAGGTGCGTCTAGCATTTCATTTGCAATGCCATTTACTTCAGCGTGATCTAACGTTGCAGAGAACATCAACGTTTGACGACGACGGTGTTTAGCTGCATTGGCAATGCGACGAAGTTCTGGAGCGAAACCCAGATCAAGCATACGGTCCGCTTCATCAAGGATTAGCGTTTCAACACCATCTAGGAACAATGAACGATGTTCTAGGTGGTCAGCAAGACGGCCTGGAGTCGCAACGATAAAACGAGGGTACTTACGCAGTGCTTTAACTTGGTCGTTAAAGTTCTCACCACCTAAGATAAGCGCCGCTTCATAAGACAGACCACCAAGCATGCTACGCAGTTCGCCGTAAACTTGCTTCGCTAGCTCACGAGTAGGAGCCAAAATTACACCACGAGGATCTTTAGCAGAAAACGCTTTTGTTTTTAATGCTTTATGTATCATTGGCAACACAAACGCCAATGTTTTTCCTGATCCCGTTTTTGATGAAGCCAATAGATCCTTACCAGCAATAGCAACAGGGATCGCTTTTGATTGGATCTCTGTCGCCTTCTTGAAGTCGTAATGTTTTAAGTTCTTCAGTAAGCGGTTATCTAAGCCTAAATCTTTAAAGTGCAAAGGACTCTCCAGTCATGATGGTATTGAATAAAATTAATTTAACGTGACATGATACCGCGAAAGTACTTTATAAGGATAGAGATCACAGTAAATTTATCCCTTTATCTATCTTTAGCTAGAACAACGTATGCATTGCTAGCAAAGGGATAGCTCTCCAAAAACACCTTCAAGTCGTCTCTAAATCCTTCATCTCATAAATGAGACACAACGTGATACTTAGCTAATTAACTCAAAAATTTAGCAATTTCTTTAGTTATTGTTTTTGCAGTTAAAAAATTAGTCGCTACAATCATTAATGAAGCGACTATATGATAAAGAATGTATAGCGCATCTTTTGATGATAAATAAGCAAGGAGTTCTTATGAATAAGACGTTAATCGCAGCTGCAGCATCAGTTTTCATTTTAGCCGGTTGTTCTTCAGAACCAGAAGAAGCTGCAGTGTCAGAAATGGATCAACTAACTAACCAAGTGGCTCAACTTACAAGCGAAGTTGAAGCACTTAAGAGTGACAAAGCAGCCGCAGAAATGAAGGCTCAAGAAGCAGAAGCAGCCGCTATGGCAGCGAAAGAAGAAGCGGATCGTGCTAACGAACGCATCGACAACATCGCTGAGTCTTACACTAAGTAGTTTGAGATCTAATCGCGATTAAGCTGTAGATTAAATAAGTCGCAAAAAGCAGTATATAGACAGCACCACTTCTTATCGGATGTGGTGCTTTTTTTGGGTGACACTAATGCGAGTAAACAAGATAAAACCGCCCCTTGTTGCAGAAGAGGCAATCGAATTAAAACTCAATCACAGGTGGTGCTATCTCTACAGGTACGCCGTTTTGAGCAAAGATAACCGCTTTCGCCTTTGAATTTGGCAGTTCTGCGTCTTCAAGCCACCATTTTAGTTCCACAGGGATCTGTAATGATTTCTTTGAACCATCACTTCGAGTTAATGGCTCGTGCGCTTCTACAAACACACTTCTATCAGGCTCTAATGACACCTTAATCGGCTCATTGATAATGGTGACCTGTTCACCACGGTTCACTTGCTCAAACAGCCACTCAATGTCTTTAGGTTCCATTCGGATACAACCAGAGCTAACTCGTAAACCTATCCCGAAATCTTTGTTTGTACCATGGATCAAATAGTCGCCAGCGCCATAAGCAAGCCTCAAAGCGTACTCTCCCAATGGATTTTCCGGCCCGGCAGGAACCACTCTCGGTAATTCAATGCCCTTTTCAAGATACTCGTTGCGGATTGAATTTGGTGGCGTCCATGTTGGATTCGGTCTTTTTTGGCTTATCTTGGTGATCATCTCGGGAGTATCACGCCCCACTCGACCGATGCCGACAGGGAAAACATGCACCTGATTTTTCTCAGGCTCAAAGTAATACAACCTTAACTCAGCAAGATTGATGACAATCCCCTTTCTTGGGGTGTCAGGCAAAATCAAGCGGCTTGGAATGCTTAACACATAGCCTTCCGCGGGAAGAAAAGGATCCACCCCTTTGTTGGCTGCCATTAAAGAGAGAAAACCAATATCGTATTGCTTGGCAATGATGGCCAAGGTTTCGCCCGCCGCCACTTCATGCTGCTGGATTCTGCCCACAATGCGGCTTTCCGTTGGTGGCAATTCAAAGGTTGCAGCAGACACCCACGATGAAGCTATCCCGCTGGCAAGCAAAGTAGTTCTTACAACAAACGACGCCGCCCTGTGGAGTCGTGTTTTCATTGACTGCAAAGGCGTCGAGTTAACGCAATACGACATACAAATCCTTGGTTTGTCTTTTATCAAAGTTTAGATTATCTCTGATCAAACGTCTCTACAACGTATTGTTGTCTCGAAACTAATAGGCAACAAGTTTATATGTAAGCCTTTTCTTCTCATTCACTTGCAATTTACCCATACAAAATCGATTGCCTTTACGCTTTCAACATATTTGGTTATCAATATTAATAAAACTATAATGGCAGACCTATTTTGTGACTAAAGTCTCATGGAGCCATGTTCTAACTCGCTAATATTGCCTCAACAAAACGAATTCAATTCAACAGAATCGGTAATTGATTAAATCCTGTTCCTATAATTACCGTTTAAACTTTGGAGAACGACCATGGCTACACCTCATATTAATGCTCAAGCTGGTGATTTCGCAGAAACAGTACTTATGCCGGGCGACCCGCTTCGCGCAAAATACATTGCAGAAACATTCCTTGATGACGTGAAGCAAGTTTGTGACGTTCGCAACATGTTTGGCTACACAGGCACTTACAAAGGTAAGAAAGTTTCTGTAATGGGCCACGGTATGGGTATCCCATCATGCTGCATCTACGTACACGAGCTAATCGCTGAGTTCGGCGTGAAAAACGTTATTCGTGTAGGTAGCTGTGGCGCGGTACGTGACGACGTTAAACTAATGGACGTTGTTATCGGCATGGGTGCATCTACTGACTCAAAAGTAAACCGCATTCGTTTCAACAACCACGACTTCGCTGCTATCGCTGATTTCGGTCTTCTAGAAGAAGCAGTAAACCAAGCTCGTGCACAAGAAGTTCCAGTTAAAGTTGGTAACGTATTCTCTGCAGACCTTTTCTACACTCCAGAAGCTGACCTTTTCGAAAAAATGGAAAAGCTAGGCATCCTAGGTGTTGATATGGAAGCGGCTGGTATCTACGGCGTTGCTGCAGACCTTGGTGCTAAAGCACTAACTATCCTAACAGTATCTGACCACATCATCCGTGGTGAAAAACTAAGTTCTGAAGAGCGTCAAAAGTCTTTCAACGACATGATGAAAGTTGCTCTAGAGACAGCAATCAACATCTAACGATTTGATAAAAGATACATTGAAAAGCGTTACCCCGCAGCCAGGCTCGCTTGGCTGCTCAAATAATCCCGAGGGGGAGATCGTGTCTAACGACAAGCTGCCAAAAGATGCGGATGGTTTGCAACTCAACTTTTGTAAAACATTGGCGTGTGACAACTTTGGCTTGAGCGATGCAAAACGGTATGTTTTGCAACACGCGAACCCTAAGCGTCCAGCGATGGTTTGTCGTGAATGTGGAGCTTTCCCCCCCTTACTTAACAATCGTGAAGTGTTAAGCGAACTTCATCGCCTAAGACAACTTCACAGCGACGGGCTCCCTGCTTGTCGTAATGATGATTGCGATAACTTCGGCTTATCGGTTCATACCCATAAACATCTTTATCATGCCTTCGGCTACAGTGGCGACAGGCAGCGTTATCGATGCAAAGACTGCCAAACAACCTTCGTTGATAAATGGTCTGGATCCAATAAAAAACTCCAATTTCAAGAGAACCTCATGGGCTTACTGTTCATGGGCTATTCCGTACGTGAAATCTGCCGAAAATTAGAGATCAACCCAAAGACTTTCTATGATCATGTTGACCATATCGCGAGCCGTTGTCGTCGTAAATTAGCGATGATCGATGCACGATGGGTTAACCATGCGAAAGATTACGAGTTCGCATCTCACTACCAGCGTCTGCAACCACAAAGTAACAACGGTGTGGTGTGGATAGCGACGGGCGAGGCGCATTCTGGCTATATACTTTGCCAACACGTTAACTACTCTCAAAATGAAGAACCATCAGGAAACGTCGACCATAACCCTTATGATGATGTGGCACGATTTGTATCCAAAGAGCACTCTTCAGAAGCAAATCTCGAACTGCCTCAGCCCTCTGACAAACTAAAAGAGCGCATTGAACAGCAGTACCAAGTGATTCTTGCGAGAGGTAACGTTGAGGACCCTATGGGTAACCTCACCACATTTAGTTACCCTTCAAAAGGCGCTCTCATTCGACCGCCTTATACCTCTTATGCTCACTTCTTACATGTGTTGGATATGTGTAACGAAGACAAGCATGTCGCCATCTATATGCCACAAGATCCATTACTAAGATCTGCCGCTTTAAGTGTATGTTTGCCGCGCATTCAGAGTCAAAATATTGACCTCATGTATGTCGAAGAAGATTCAGGCTGGCAAGACGACCAAAGTTTTGAAAAGATCGACATCGTTCACATGAGTTGGTGGCGAGATCGCTGGGCTATTGCCAATCAGGGTGATAACCAGAAAGGTATCTGCTACCTAACCGGTAACAATCCAGAACCAAAACAGTGGTTTAACACAGCCTCAATTCAACAAACTAAGTTCTATCAACAGCGCTTTCAGTTGTTATTTGATAGCTTTATTAATGAGCCCAGACGTAAGCTTCGTCCTGGGGGCATTCTTCCATTGCTCGACATATTTAGAGCTTGGCACAATCTGTGCTACCAAGATAAGCAAGGGCTCACGGCAGCACAACGCTTAGGCGTAGGGGAGCTGCCATTAACTCTAAAGCAACTACTTTCATAGCAACAAAGCCTCTAGGTAATTATTCGGGAACTCATTGATTTTAAAGCGACAACATGAGGTAACACCCATAATTAGAAAAGATCGATGTTCCTTTGACGCTCTACGAAAGATAATTGGTGCTTATCTCAAATTACACTCTTATAATGATTGTGTTATCAATATGTTCGATAATCATGGATGTAAGTCTTGGACAAAAATCAGTACCTTCTTGAAACAGAATTAGAAAAACTCAAAACTCGTGTCGACTCTGAGCCATCGGTGATCCTAGAGATTGCCCAACAGTGCCTAGTCCGATCAGAGCAAGTTCTGTTTGAAGAGGGTTCCATCCAGTCATTAATGTTAATGGCAAGATGTAGCTGGAACCTGATGGATTACCAAAAAGGTTTAAAATACATCAAGGAAGCCTACAAGCGCCAAAGCCGATTAGATACCGACCTTTTTCTCCCTGAAATCCTCCATTTACACGCGCTCCAGTTCTGGGGACAAGCCAAGTACTATTCCGCCCAACAGTTCTGGATCAATGCTTTAGAGCAGTCCGCGTTGGTTGATGAAGTCGAAATTCAAATTGAATGCCTCATTGGCCTTGGCAATATTTGGCGGATGACCCACGAATATAAACTTGCACGTTCTACCCACCAGCTTGCCGTTAAAGTTGCTAACAACAGCCGCATTGGTTGGTTAGAGGGTAAAGCCAGAATACTGCTTGCGTGGGATTACTACCTGCTCAACAACTATGTTGAAATGCTGTCGGTATTGGACGGTGCAGAAGAAGCATTAAAAGACCATAAAGATAACACTTGGCATGCAGAGGTATGGGACTTTCGAGGCCTTGCCCTACTTGGTCTTGAACGCTTAGATGACGCGGAGCGCGCCACGGCCAAAGCGCACAATCTGGCAGTTGAACACAACCTAGTTTGGATGAAGGCGCACTCATACATCAGCCGAGCTAGATTGGAGCTCCTGAGAAAAAGACCAGAACAAGCGGCGGAATTACTGAGGCTCGCAGAACAATCCGCAAACGAGTTCGATAATGGCGAGTTGCTGAGCCAAATCTGTTACCAACAATCCTTGGTGGCGGAAGAAAACCAAGACTTCCAAGCCGCGCTCGTCGCCTTTAAAAAGTACCGTCAATATTCTATCGGCATGCTCAAAGAGCAAACGACACGTGTCGGTTTGGACAAAGCACGCAGTTCAAAACGCCAGCTTGAACAGAGAGCACGAAAACTGATTAACCGTATTCGCGGTCAACACGAGTACGACCCTGAGAAGCACCTCTCTTATGTTGTCTCTGAAACCTTTTGGTGGGAAAAATTGGTGCTGTTCAAGACAGAGCTTAAACGCTCGAACCACAGCATCATTATGTTCCATCATGTCGATACTAATTATTTAGATATCTGTACCGAGATTGCTCATGCTTTATGTAACCAGAATGACTTCATCGCAAGGCTAAGTTCTGAACGTGTGGCTCTTATGCTTTCCGAGAAAGGAGAAGCCGCAGAACAAACCTTCCAAACTCTCAGCACCATGCTCGATATCTATCCATGGCATAGAAAAGGATTAAAAGGTTCGAAACCAAGCGTCAGCCTCAATGATATTTTGACGTTCCCGTTCACGCTTGAACAACTCGAAGAAGACGATGCTGAGGTAATAGAATAATGGAAACTCTATTAAGCAAGATCACAGACGCCGGTTTAGACCCTTCATCAGTATCAGGTGAAGAAGCGATCATCTTCTGGAACCACATTCGTCAGCACGTTTCGACGACGCAAACAGAGCAAGCGCACTGCTATATCATTAGCTCTGAATACCGTGCCGAGTTACAACAAAATCAAACCAGTATCGAAGAGTTGAGACGAGCACTCGATCTGCTCCACCTTCCTGCCGATATCGAAGATATTCTGACAGTCAAAACCAGTTTAAGTGACCGCTTAGTTGAAACTGGTGATTACACCTCAGCACTCAATGAATTCGTCAGTTCATCGACTATCGCGGTTGAACACGGTCATATCGATGAGTATGTATTAGCTATTTTAGGCATGGGCAACCTGTGTGATTCCTATGGCGATCACAACAGAGCACTTCGTTACTACCAAAAAATCAGCAGCATAGACCATGCGATAAGCAGTCGCTCACTTCGCCTCAAATTCAAGCTGCATATGGTAGCAAGCCTACTTCTACTCAATCGCATTACAGCAGCCAGCGATTTACTGAATGAGTGCGAAGAACTGAGTATTTTGGTCAGTGACAAGTTGCTCACAGCTCAAATACTGCTTTACCAAGCAAAGGTGCTGCGCGCTAAGAAAAAACACCATGAAGCGCTACGCTGTCTGTCTAAGGTTCAATACCCAGCCAACAGCACTCAAGCAAGCTGGCTTGCAACCATGACTCGTCTAGAGCTCGCACATTGCCTAAGTGCAACCGGCAAGCAAGACTACGCGAGCATGATTTTGTCGAGCACAGACAAACGCGTGAAAGCCTACTCGTCGCCAGTACTTGCAAAACGATTCTACGATTCGCTGAGTGATGTGTGTATGAATCAAGGGCGTTTTCAAGAAGCGCTAAGCTATGAGAAAAAAGGCTACCGAATTGAAACCGATCTGATGAAGCAGATCCCGATCAGTGAACTCGGTGCAAGCCAGCTACGCCGCCTGTCCCGTTTTGAATTACAACTTAAACTCATTCTCTCTGAACAAGAGAACAAAGAGCTGAAAGAGACAACGGAACAACACAAGAATGCGGTTGCTCAGCTTCAACAAGACGTATTCACCGATCCATTGACAGGGTTACACAACCGTCGCTGGTTAGATGTGAAATTGAAAGACATGCTGTTGCACGATACCTCTTTCGCACTGATGGTTATTGATATTGACCACTTCAAGTCTATCAATGATGAACTGAGTCACTTAGTGGGCGATAAAGCGATTGTTAGTGTGTCTCAAGAGCTACGTTCATACTTTAAGTTTAGAGGCGCGTCATGTGTCAGATTTGGTGGAGAAGAGTTCCTCGTCATTCTAGAGAACACTGATCTTCCGAAGGCAGAAATGCACTCTGAAAATTATCGAGAGCGCATCTTCCAATTTGGATGGCATGAAATACTTGGGGAGCGTGGTTTGACCGTGAGTATTGGTATCACTTTGCATCGTGACGGAGAGAATACTCAACGCACCTTCTACCGTGCGGATAAAGCGCTATACCGAGCTAAAGCCAACGGCCGTAATCAAGTGTGTACAGAGTAGTGGCATATAGCTCTGTAGCTTAGCCAACTGCTTATTGATAAAAGAACAGAGAAATACCAGCAAGGGCGGCAAGTGTGCCTATGATACTTTGCTTTGACACCTTCTCCCCTTTCAGCGCATAAATCACCAAAATAAAGACCGGGCTGGTCGCTATCAACGTTTGTGCAATCGCAGGGTTAGCATTCTTCAACGCCACTTGTTGAAGCCATAGAGCGAGAAACGTCCCGACAAAGATTGCTCCTAGTAACCACAGTTTATCGAGCTTGGTCATTTCCCATAAATCTCTTTTTATCGATGAATACGGCTTCTTTTCAACGAAAGGGATAATCAGCATCACAGCAAACACGCCAATCGTCAGGCGAATCAAAGCACCTAACAATGGTGGGATATCACCCGCCACTAACGCGTAATGAGAAATAACCACACCAGATGCCTGACAGACACTCGCCACAAGCCCATAACCAATGCCACCCCACTGCGCTTTGTTATTCGATTCACCGCTCGCCGATTTTGATGGCTGGAAGACAACGAAGGTCACCGCTAGTGTTGTAATCACGACACCGAGCCAACTTTGCACTGTCAATACAGCGCCCAGGAACATTAATGCCAGCACACCAGAAAGAGGCGGGGCTAAAGATTCCAGTAACAGCGTCTTATTGGCACCGATTCTTTTCAACGCCGCAAAATAGGCGCTATCTCCAATCGCAATGCCAATCACACCTGAAATTGCCAATATCAGAAAATGGTTGGTACTCAGTTCAAACTCCGGCATCGGAATAAGAGGCATCACCAGCAACATCATCCCTGACGCCACTACACCCTTAACAATGTTCAATTGCATCGCAGAGAAGCGATGACCAAACTGTCCATAAATCCATGTCGCACACGCCCACACAATCGCAGCACCAATAGCCGCCAATTCACCTATATACATCCGTGTTTATCCTTTGTGGTTGTGCACGTCATTTAGAATCGTAGCTGTCATCATTTCAGCTAAAATACCAACCAGAAAGCCGAAATAGCCTCTTCAAACGCGATGAGATTTTATAAGATTCGTCAATGGTTTTGCTCACATTAGAAGCGAACACTCATTATTTATAACTCAGTAAATCATTTTTATAACAATTACTTGGATGATAGCGTACTATATTTATAACTAACATCTAACATTACAAGGATCTGTTATGTTTTTAGACTACTTTGCACTCGGCTTACTCATTTTCGTTGCTCTAGTCATCTTTTACGGCATCATCGTTATTCACGATATCCCTTATGAAATAGCCAAAGAACGTAATCATCCTCACCAAGACGCAATTCACGTCTCAGGCTGGGTTAGCCTATTCACTTTGCACACAATTTGGCCCTTTCTATGGATTTGGGCAACATTATGGCGGAAAGACCGAGGCTGGGGCTTCGAAAAACTCGAAGAAGAGCAGCACGATATTCATCACCGAGTGGATGTTTTAATCGATCAAGTTAGCACCCTTCAAGAAGAGATCGCACAGCTCAAACAAGCAAATACTAAACAAAGCAGCACAAAAAAAGAGTCAAACAACGTTCAAGATCAGGAGGCTAAGTAATGGATTTACTACTGATAATGACCTACGCGGCACTTTGTATCACTATTTTCAAAGTATTTAATATCCCACTAAACAAATGGACAGTGCCTACCGCAGTGCTCGGTGGTGTGGTCATCGTAGGAACATTGATCCTATTAATGAACTACAACCATCCTTTCACACAACTTGGCAACCAAGTTTACTCAACGACTCCAATTGTTTCAGGCGTTAGAGGTAAAGTCATTGAGGTTCCTGTTGAGGCGAATTCTCCTTTAAAGAAAGGAGACATCCTCTTTAAAATTGACCCTATCCCTTTTGAAGCAGAAGTCGCTAAGCTCGAAGCGAAAGTAAAAGAAGCAAGCCAAGGAGCACTTGGGCTTGAATCTCAAGTTGCTGAAGCTGAAGCTGCTAAAATCAAAGCGATTGCAGAAAGAGACAAAGCGCAACGCGAATTTTCTCGTTATAAGCGTGGCTTTGAAAGTGGTGCGTTTACCGAACAACAATTGGATACTCGTAGACAAGCTTATAAGGCATCGGAAGCAGCAGTAAAAGTAGCAGAAGCAAGTCAACAACAAGCTCAGATCGCTCTAAATTCTGAAATTGGTGGCGAGAACACCGCAGTGGCAGGATTACTTGCAGACTTACGTAAGGCTCAATTCAACCTTGACCAAACGGTCGTGAGAGCACCAACGGATGGATATGTTACACAACTAGCACTGCGTCCAGGCGTAATGGCTGTACCGCTACCTCTTGCTCCTGTCATGACATTTGTCCATACGGAAGAAAAATACTACATCGCAGCATTCAGACAAAACTCATTGCAACGACTGCATCCTGGTTTCGAAGCTGAATTTTTATTCAGAGCACTACCAGGCAAGATTTTCAAAGGACGCATTGATGAAATAATCCCAGCTATTGGTGAGAGTCAAATTCAAGCGCGCGGGACACTTATTGGTACCAATGCACTTCGTACTAATGGACGCGTATTTGCTAAAATGACCATCACTGATGACCTGTCTGACTACCATTTACCTATGGGTACCGCGGTTGAAGTTGCCGTTTATTCTGACAGCTTCACCCACGTTTCAATCATGCGCAAGGTCCTTATTCGCATGAAGAGTTGGCAAAACTATCTATACCTAGACCACTAAACGGTCAAAGGTACGTGACGAACCCGCTTAACACATTGTTAAGACGCATGAAAAGCCAGACTCGCTCTGGCTTTTTTGTTGCTTGATTAACCGTAAAATTGCGCTTTTTACACGATATTTAAGTGTTCAGATGGAATTTTAGACATCTAGACACTTACCTTCCCTTATGGAAGCGTTCTACTGTATAATGCGCGCCTTATTTTTTATATTTGCCCAAAAAACGTTCTCATTGAGACGCATATTAATAATGGTGAATATTCGTTCTTTATTAAGCTTTATCTTTCAGTATTCGAGGTTATCTATGAACTTTTCAGCTAAAACAGTGGTCGTTATTGCCATTGGCGCGGCACTGTACGGCATTGGTGGTTTACCTATGTTTGGTGTCCCAGTGTTTGCGAACACGACATTGAAACCAGCGATGGCAGTTCTAGCACTGTTTTCTGTTTTGTTCGGCCCTATTGTTGGCTTCTTAGTTGGCTTTATCGGTCACTGGGTAACGGATCTGTTCGCAGGCTGGGGTGTGTGGTTAACTTGGGTTTTAGGCTCAGGTATCGTAGGCATGGTTATCGGCTTATTCCCGATGTTGACCAAGAACCGCCTTCAGCAAGGTGAGTTGCCTATGAAGGACTTCGCGCTGTTTGTGGTACTTGCCCTTGCCGGTAATGTGGTTGGTTACGGCTGCTCTGCATTCCTAGATACCATCCTTTATGCAGAACCGTTTACTAAAGTCTTCACTCAACTCTCTATCATTGCTGCGGGTAACACCGTTCTGATCGCTGTTGTTGGCTTACTGATCCTAAAATCAGTCGCTAAACGCAACAAACAAAGCCGTAACCTGACTGAGGCATAAGCGATAATGACTATAGCATTTTCGAACTTCTCTTTTAGATATGAGTCGCTGGATAAACCGACGCTAAAAAATATCAATCTAAGGATAGAGAAAGGAGAGAAAATCGTCATTATTGGACCAAGCGGTAGTGGTAAATCTACCCTAGGTCAATGCCTTAACGGTCTGATTCCTCATGCTATCAAAGGTGAGGTGACTGGCTCTCTAGAGATCAACGGTAAGAACATTTCTGATTTTTCTATGCACGACTATACCGAGCAGGTTGGCACAGTATTACAAGATACTGATAGCCAATTTGTCGGTTTGAGTATTGGCGAAGACATCGCATTCGCACTGGAAAATCAGTTAGTGTCGAACATTGATATGTACCCTCTGGTTAAGTCGACAGCAAAAATGGTCGACTTAGCAGATATGCTTGATCGCTCGCCACATGATTTATCCGGCGGCCAGAAACAACGCGTGTCATTAGCGGGCATCTTAGTTGATGACGTTGACATCCTGTTGTTTGATGAACCTTTGGCTAGCCTTGACCCGAAAACGGGTAAAGCGACTATCGAAATCATCGACCAACTGCATAAAGAAACCAACAAGACTATAGTCATCATCGAGCATCGCCTTGAAGATGTACTACATCGCGATATCGATCGAGTGATCTTGATGGAGCGCGGTGAAATTGTCGCGGACATGACACCCGATGAAATCTTAGCTTCTGAACTGCTTGAAACACACGGTATTCGTGAACCACTTTATTTATCTGCTCTGAAGGCAGCGAAAGCACCTTTGACCAGTGAAGATAAGCTATCAAACCTCAAAGCTCTCGATTACAAAAGATTCCGCCCTGCGGTTCAGGCTTGGTTTGCAGAGCGCCCGACTCCAGTTGCCGAGAAGCAGTACCAACCTTTGCTTGAGGTCCACGGCCTGACTTACTCTTACGATGGTGAAAAGAACGCTCTCGAAGATGTCAGCTTTAAGATTGGTAAGGGTGAGTTCGTTTCAATCTTAGGCAAAAACGGTTCAGGCAAATCTACCATCACTAAACTCATCATGGGTGTGATCGATGCCGATTCAGGCTCTTCCTATCTAAATGGTGAAGACCTATCTGAGCTTTCTATCTTTGAAAGAAGCCAGAAAGTCGGTGTCGTGATGCAGAACCCAAATCATATGATCTCGCATCATATGATTTTTGATGAGATTGCTTTTGGTCTTCGTAACCGCAACATTGCAGAAGAGCTGATCACAGAAAAAGTAGAGCATGCTCTTGAGTTGTGTGGGCTGAGTAAGTTCCGCCACTGGCCGATCGAAGCACTGAGCTACGGTCAGAAAAAACGAGTAACCATCGCTTCTATTTTGGTGCTGGAGCCAGAGCTTCTTATCTTGGATGAGCCAACAGCGGGTCAAGATTACCGCAACTACACCTCAATGCTGGCGTTTATCCAAAAGCTTAACCGCGAGTTAGGTATCACCGTCGTGATCATTTCACACGACATGCACCTTGTTCTAGAGTACACCACACGCTCAATTGTCATTGCTGACAGCAAGCTGATTGCCAATGCCGCGATGACGGAAGTATTCAGTCAGCCATCACTTCTAGAACGTGCAAATCTTTGTACCACCAGCATTTATGAACTCGCCACTATGATGAAAATCGACGACACCAATGCGTTTATGCAGTACTTCATCGACTACGAGAGAAGCGCTCAATGAACGCATCAAAAGTAAAATTCGGCATCAATTACATTGATACAAAATCACCGCTTCATGCACTTAACGGCATCACCAAATTTGCGCTCTTCTTAGCTTGGGTAACCGTGGTCTTAACTACGTTCGACCTAAGATTGATTGCACTGCTTATTGTGACTGGTTTATACCTGCTAAAGCTGACCAATGTGCCTGTACGCGTGTACAAGCCTTTGTTATTAGGAACGGCGAGTGTATTAAGCCTAAATGCTCTGTTCATGTACCTACTGGCTCCACAGCAAGGTACTGAGCTCATCGGCAGCGAAACCTTATTGCTGACATTGCCGGGTAACTACTCGTTGAGCCAAGAGACTCTGTTTTACTTGGTTACTGTGACGCTCAAATACATGAGCATGTTCCCGATAGCGTTGATTTTTGTCTTCACAACGCATCCAACTGAGTTTGCAGCGAGCCTCAACCGTATCGGTGTTCCCTACAAGATCGCCTATGCGGTCAGCTTAACACTGCGTTACTTGCCAGAAGTTAAAAAAGACTTCATCAATATCATGCATGCACAGCAAGCTCGTGGTGTAGAGCTCTCAAAGAAAGCGCCCCTAATTACTCGAATCAAAAATGTAGCTAAGGTTCTAGGCCCGCTCATTTTCTCTAGCTTGGACCGCGCAGACGAGATCTCTAACGCAATGACATTACGAGGTTTTGGTCGACACAAAGCACGCACTTGGTATAGCTATGCACCTTTGAAACGTATCGATTTTGTTTGTTTAAGTGTCATCGCTTTTATCGTGGTGTTAGCCATTGCGAAACGCATTCTAGAGCCGCAGTTATTTTGGTATCCGTTCTAGTCATCTGAATTAGCAAAGATAAACAAAGACTTTAAATAACACACCGCTCAATAGGGCGGTGTTTTTGTATGGACTCAAAGCCTGGTCAAAATTCAAGCGAACGAGCTATAGCTATCGACTTTTGACGATAAACTAACGCTTTTTTACCTCTAGCGTTTGAGATATCTATAAGAAACTCTTAATATATGTTGTTTACAGAATGTTACACTCAATAGAGATTTGTAATGGCTCGAATTACTCAAGTACAGAAACTAGAAAACCAAAAACACTACGATGAAATCGTACTAAACCTTTTTCTGGCTGAAGGACATGAAGCACTAACTTATGCAAGGATTGCTCAAGAAATTGGCATTAGTTTAACGACGCTTCAGGGCTATTATCCGTCGACACGCGCTATTCGTTCAGTACTTCACGGACACATGTTATCGATCGTTATAGACAGTCTAGACTTTTCATCGGAAGCGCTTTTTATCCAATCTTGGCAAGCCGCTCTAGATAATGAGCAGTTTCGATACGTGATTAAATTGATGTTTTTCCATGCTTCGCAAATAAAGAACCCTGAGCAATTTAACCTCAGCTCGAACGGCGAATTTCGTGAAAAGATGTTGGACAGTTTAGGCAACGACTCAGTTCGAATCCTTGAAATGGTAGTCGGACGCTCAATGTTCTATCTCACCAACTTCAAGTAACGCTAACCAGCTTACTGAAATAGAAAAAGGGAACCCTAGGGTTCCCTTTTTTAGACTTTCAGAAAAGTGAGCAGCGATGACCTGCTCAACTTATAGACCTAATTTAGCTTGTAAAAAACGGTCGATAACGGCGGCAAACGCAGCTCAATCGATGTGTCTAGCCCTTCGCTCTCTACAGATTCAATCTCAGCAGTCTGCTTCACTTCAAAACCGCTGCCTGCATAGTCGACAGAGTCTGTATTCAACAACAATGCATATTCACCTTTTGCAGGAACACCTAAGCGGAAATGCTCGTGAGGCACTGGCGTAAAGTTAGACACTATCAATACTCGCTCACCAGATTCACTGATGCGCTCGTGCGCAAGAATGCTCGCTTCAGCAGAGTCCTGTAGACGCCATTCAAAGCCTTTCGGATCAAAATCAAGATCGTGCATTGCAGCTTCAGAGCGGTACAGATTGTTCAGGTCTTTCGTTAAACGCTGAACACCTTGATGACGCTCGTAATCCAGCAAAAACCATTGCAGCTGGTCGTCATGGTTCCATTCAGCCGTCTGACCAAATTCTGCACCCATGAAGTTCAGCTTCTTACCTGGTTGCGCATACATGTAACCCATATAAGCACGTAGGTTTGCCGTTTGCTGCCATTCATCACCAGGCATCTTGTTGTGGATAGAACCTTTACCGTAAACCACCTCATCGTGAGACAGAGACAATACATAATTCTCACTGTGTGCGTAAACCAGTGGGAAGGTAATCGTATCGTGGTGATATTTACGGTTGATTGGGTCTTCTTGAATGTAAGACAAGCTGTCGTGCATCCAACCCATGTTCCACTTAAAGCCAAAGCCTAAGCCGCCCATAAAAGTCGGTGCTGAAACACCAGGGAAAGCCGTTGATTCTTCCGCAATGGTCATCGCATTCGGGAAGTGTTTATACACTTCTTCGTTCATCCACTTAAGGGTTGCGATAGCGTCGTAGTTTTCGTTGCCGCCATCCGCATTCGGGATCCATTGGTCATGGCTACGCGAATAGTCGAGGTACAACATCGAAGCAACCGCATCAACACGGATGCCATCGATATGGAATTGTTCGAACCAGTAAAGAGCGTTTGCTACCAAGAAACGACGAACATGCTCTTTGCCTAAATCGTAAATGTACGAGTTCCAGTCTTGATGCCAACCACGACGTGGATCTGGATCATGGAACAATGGCGTACCATCGAAGTTTGCTAGGCCGTGATCATCACTTGGGAAGTGAGCAGGAACCCAGTCCAGAACAACGCCAAGACCCGCTTGGTGACATTGATCGACGAAGTATTTGAAATCATCTGGAGAGCCAAAACGGCTAGTCGGTGCAAAAAGACCAACAGGCTGATAGCCCCAAGAACCGTAGAATGGATGTTCTGAAACTGGCATTAGTTCAACGTGCGTGTAGCCAAGATCCGTTAGGTATGGGATCAGCTCTTCCGCAAGCTCGCGATAATTTAAGAATTCACCTTCAGCGTTACGCTTCCAAGAACCTGCATGCAATTCATAGAACGAAAGCGCTTCTTTGCGCTTTTGCGTTACCGGGCGATTTTGCCATTGAGTATCTTGCCACTGGTAACGAGCGTGATCGTAAGTTACAGATGAGAACGATGGGTATTGCTCAGAGTAGAAACCCCATGGGTCAGCTTTGTGTGGTAAGCCTTCGCCATTTGGTCCTTTTAATTCAAACTTGTATTGAGCGCCTTCTTCCAGTTCAGGAATGAATAAGCCCCACATACCGTAATCTAGGCGTTGCATTGGGTGGCGGCGACCATCCCAAGCGTTGAAGTTACCCACCAAGCTTGCCGCAGTTGCATGCGGTGCGTACACCAAGAAACGCGTACCTGAAATCGTCTGTCCATCACGCTCTAGCGTAATAAACTGAGCCCCCATGTGATGATACATATCTTTCGGTGTATGAAGATCTTCATAACTCGCATATAGATCGTGGTACTGATACGGATCATCAATGATCTGTTCTACGCCAGCCCAATCAACCGCAAGCTTATAGTGAGTGAAACGTAAGTCTCTCTCTTGCTTAAGAATGAAACCACTTTCACCCTCTCGCGCTAACTCAATACGAGGTTCCTTTCCAACAATCAACTCGACTTTATCTGCCCCAGGAATCCACACACGTAATGCACCTTGCTCAGAAGGTAGGTATGGCCCTAAAAACGCGAATGGGTCTGTGAAACAAGCCTGTGATAGTTGGGTATATATTTGTTTTTGCTTTGAAATCGAACTTAGTTCCAAAACGTTTCTCCCTAACCAAACATCCAAAAAACATAATACAAAAATGCCCGCTATTAGTGCGGGCAATATAACGACGGTTTATTCTACCAGATGAGCATTCATTATTGAGTGACCGAGGTTGTAGTTTCGTACGGCGTAAGCAAAAAACCACCTAATTTCAAGTCACTCAATATCATTACTTACCTGCTTTTTCTCGAACGTCAGTCAGCTTAGAAGCGATACGATTAACGCCTTCGTGAGCAAATATTTCGTCCAAGTTCATTGATAGTTTACGACGCCAGTTAGGGTATTCATCAACCGTGCCAGGAATGTTTACTGGCTTGTCCATCTCTAGCCAATCTTCTAGCTGAACGCTCAGTAGTGTTGAACCACCAGCCGCTACGTGCAGTTGAAGTGCCTCAGCAAGGTAAGAGTCCATCGGTACTTGGCTCGCATCGCGGCCCACACCTTCTGGTAGGAAACCATGCCATGCTACTGAATCTAAGATACCTTGCTTGCACTCTAGGCGGTCATCGAACAAGGTTTCTAATTGTTCTGCATCTGGGTATAAGCCAATCTCTTGGCCCATTTTTAGGTCATCACAGTGCCAAAAGCCGCGAAGCGTTGGCATATCGTGAGTACACAGCGCCGCCATCGATTGTGATGCGTAGTGTTTTGGTGAGATGAAACCACCGTCGTCTTCTGATGTTTCGAAGAAGAACACTTTGTAAGAATGCACGCCAGCATCTGCAAGGATGTCGACAATCTCATCCGGTACCGTACCTAAATCTTCACCGATAACGCTACATTGGTAACGGTGAGACTCAAGCGCCAGAATAGACAGCATATCTTGTACTGGATAGTAGATATACGCTCCCTTAGTTGCGTTCTCACCTTTTGGAATCCACCACAAACGCAGTAGACCTAAAACGTGGTCAATACGCAGTGCACCACAATGCTTCATGTTCGCACGAAGTAGCTTGATGTAAGCGTCGTAGCTTGTTTCTTGAAGCACTTCTGGGTTTAACGGAGGTAGACCCCAGTTCTGACCCAAAGGACCAAGAATATCAGGTGGAGCACCAATGCTCGCATCCATCACTAGGTTGCCTTCGTCAGCCCAAGTCTCGCTGCCTGAATCTGCAACACCTACCGCTAAGTCACGGTACAGGCCAACAGCCATGCCCTTCTCTTCTGCAAGAGACTGTGCATCGTTGATCTGGCAATCTGCTAGCCATTGCAGGTACATGTACAGATGAACGTTTTCTAAGTTCTCTTTGATGTATTTCTGTGTCGCTGGGCTGTCGAATGTACGGTACTTCTCAGGGAATACCGGCCATCCCCACATGCCAGAATCTTCTGCATGCAGTTCACCATGTAGAGCATCAAACGCCGCTTGATGCATCAGGCTATCGCCACCCTCTTCTACGAAGGCTAAGAACGCTTGTGCACGGTCGCTGTTTTTGTCTAGATGACGAGTCTTAAATTCTGCGAATAGCAGAGGCAAGATGCTCATCTTAAGCTCAGACACTTCGGTGTAGTTTACCCAGTGTGCTTCACGCGCTTTTTGTAGACGCTGTTGGAACTCTGCGCTGCCGACTGTTTGTTGTGCTTCTGCACTTAGTGCAAATTCAGGAACTGAACTCACATCAATGTATAAGATGTTCAACCAGCGACGAGAAGATGGGCTATATGGGCTCGCACCTTCAGGGTTCGCAGGGAACAATGAGTGAATTGGGTTTAGACCAACGAAGTCACCACCACGAGAAGCGATATCCGCAACAAGCTGTTTTAGGTCTCCGAAATCACCAATACCCCAGTTATGCTGAGTTCTTAGGGTATAAAGTTGAACACTGGGTCCCCAAAGCTTTTTGCCTTGCTCGATTGGTGACTGCTTGAAACACGCTTTTGGCGTAATAATCAGTGTCATCTCGTAAGGCTTCTTACGGCGCTTACGGCTCACAATGAGCTTGTGATAACCCCATGCCAAATCACTCGGCAATGCAAACACTAAAGGGCCACCCTCGGCACGCTCGTCACGAATGACTTGAGATTGAAGATAGCCTTCAAGTACCTCTCCTTGCTCGGTTTCTAAGCGCCAGCTGAACTCACTTTCACGAGCACTTACACCTAGATTAAGCGCCACTTCTACTGGCTCACCGTCACGCAAGACAAGAACTGGGTCTAGTACATCTTTTTTGTGTTTTCTTTCTGCTGACTTAAGCAGTGCATCATCGCTGCTTGTATCGTAGCCCAACGAAGCCAATAGAGACGTGATCGTCTCGTCTGATACTTGTGCTTCATCGCCCCACGCACTAACGTAACTGTCGGCAATGTTTGCCATTTCTGCGACTTGTTTTAATACGGTCTGTTCTTTCATCGCTCTCTCCGAAAACGTTCTGACGCTTTCTATTTTGTAGGGTTGTTAATTTAATTTTTACTAATCAATTAGCTTGTGACAATCGGTTTGTAAGCAGCTTGTTTATAAACGAAACCTTTAAGCCTTTCGTTTGCTCACAAGCTAATTGAGCCAAGGCAGAAACTGCCTTGGCTACTTTGGAAGTATTAACGGTTAACCGCTTCAAGTTTCCAGATGTTGTTCACGTAGTCGCGGATAGAGCGGTCTGATGTGAACTTACCAACCAATGCTGTGTTAAGAATTGCTTTCTTAGCCCAACCTGCTTGGTCTTTGTATTGCGTGCCCATGTCTTCGTGCGCTTTCACGTAAGATGCGAAGTCAGCAAGACATAGGTAAGGGTCACCACCGTCTAGCAGGCTATCAAACGTTGCACGTAGAAGGCCTGGTTGACCTGGAGTGAACTCATCGCCAGTCAGTAGGTCTAGAGATGCTTTCAGTAGTGGGTCTGCATTGTAGTAGTCGTATGGGTTGTAGCCTTGAGCTTTCAGAGCTTGAACACCATCAACGTCTAGGCCGAAGATGTAGATGTTTTCATCACCCACTTCTTCACGAATCTCAACGTTTGCACCATCCATCGTACCGATAGTTAGCGCGCCGTTTAGAGCCATCTTCATGTTGCCCGTACCAGATGCTTCTTTACCCGCTAGTGAGATTTGCTGAGAAACGTCTGCTGCAGGGATGATGATTTCAGCCATGCTTACACGGTAGTCAGGAATGAATACCACTTTCAGTTTGTTACCGATGCGAGGGTCGTTGTTGATCTTCTCTGCAATCTTGTTAACCGCGAAGATGATCTCTTTCGCTAGGTGGTAACCCGGTGCTGCTTTCGCTGCGAAGAAACATACGCGTGGCTCACACTCGAAACCAGGTTCGTTAAGAATACGGTGGTACAGAGATAGAATGTGTAGCAAATCTAGGTGCTGACGCTTGTATTCGTGAAGACGTTTGATTTGAACGTCAAAGATAGCGTTAGTATCTAGCTCGATACCCATGTTCTCTTGAACCCAATCAGCTAGGCGCTGTTTGTTTTCTTTCTTAACAGCCATGAATTCTTTTTGGAATTTCGCGTCTGTTGCAAACTTAGCGATGCCTTCTAGCTGCTCAAGTTTTGCTGGCCATTCAGTGCCGATCTTACCCGTGATTAGCGTAGATAGACCTGGGTTACAGAACTTCAACCAACGACGTGGCGTGATGCCGTTCGTTACGTTAGTCAGTTTACCTGGGAAGATTTCGTTGAACTCAGGGAACAAGTCTTTCTTAACCAGTTGTGAGTGAAGCGCAGCTACACCGTTTACTTTGTAAGAACCAATCACACATAGGTTTGCCATGCGAACCATGCGGTGGAAACCTTCTTGGATGATAGAAAGCTTCGCTTGCTTCTCACCGTCACCAGGCCACATCTTGCGAACTTCTTGCATGAAGCGGTGGTTGATTTCAAAAATGATTTCCATGTGACGTGGAAGAAGACGGTTGATCAGTGATTCAGACCAAGTCTCTAGTGCTTCAGGAAGTAGTGTGTGGTTCGTGTATGCGAACGTATGAGCACTGATTTCCCATGCTTGGTCCCAAGATAGACCTTTCTCGTCAATCAAGATGCGCATTAGCTCAGGAATCGCAATCGTTGGGTGCGTATCGTTAAGCTGAATCGTTTCTTGCTTAGGCAGATCTTCTAGAGAGAAACCTGCTGCTTCGTGACGACGTAGAATATCGCGAACAGACGCTGCTGAGTGGAAGTACTGCTGCATTAGGCGCAGAGTCTTGCCTTTCTCGTGGTTGTCGTTCGGATAAAGTACTTTAGTGATGTTACCTGCATCGATTAGCGAGTGTTGCGCTTCGAAGTAGTCACCGTTGTTAAAGCTTGCTAGTGAGAATGGTGCAATTGCCTGACATTCCCAAAGACGCAATGGGTAAACCGTGTTTGACTCGTAACCTACGATAGGTAGATCCCAAGGCATTGCTTTCACTTCCATACCTGGAACCCAAGTACGTACTTCTTTACCGTCGATGAATTCAACTTCTACATGACCGTAAAAACCAATGTGTTGTGCTAGTTCTGGACGAGCCACTTCCCATGGGTAACCTTCAACACCGCGCCATGCGTCAGGTGCTTCTTGTTGGCGACCGTCTTGGAAAGACTGCTTGAATAAACCGTATTCGTAGTGAAGACCGTAGCCTACTGTTGGGTATTCTTGAGCGGCACAAGAATCCATGAAACAAGCAGCTAGACGACCAAGACCACCATTACCTAGTGATGGGTCACGTTCTTCTTCTAGAAGGTCAGTTAGGTTTTGACCTAGCTCTTCCATTGCATGAGTGATCTGTTCGTATAGACCCATGCTGATCAGGTTGTTACCTGTTAGACGGCCAATCAAAAACTCAAGTGATAGGTAGTTAACGCTCTTCGCGTTCTTAATTTTTTCGTCATTTTCAGTTTCTAACAGATCAAATGTTGTGAGTTCTGCTAGCGCACGCCCCATTGCTAGATACCATGCGCGGCTATCTGCGTTTTCAATCGTTGTTGCGTAGGTTGCAGATAAATGTTTCTTAACACTCTCTTGGAATGACACTTTATCGAAAGTTTTTTGCTGAGTTGGTTTCATTTCAGAAATCTCGCTTTTAATAGTTCTAATTCATCTGTGACATATCGTGCATGGTCACCATAAACTAAACATCCTCCCGCTAATGCAACTGACTAGGAGTAGATGGGAGGGCGTAGGGGGCGTACCGACTTAGGGTTAGTGATCTGACTCTCATGTTCTGACTGCGAACAAAAACTTGGAGTGACTAAGATCACAAGCTCCCGTTCGATAACTTAACTTCAATTGATGTGACTTTTATTTAACCCATTTAAAGTCATTGCCAAATCTGAGTTTCAGATCACGAAAATAATTTCCAACTCTCATCTTTTGCATTGATTCCCGTGTAGGGATGAACGAAGTCACATTCACAAACCAACCCGCAACGTGAGCAAAGTCTCAAATAAAGGGCGTAGACACCCAAAAACATGCAGGAGTGCAAGGTTTCTGAGGAGGATCGTAGTCGGTAACGTTTGGCTTCACGTAATATGAGTAAAGACTTAAGTAATTAGGCTCATGTCATTGGAGTGCACTCAACGATAGATTGGGATATTCCAGAACATAGCCACGGAATAGGTGTAAAACTTCGATATGTGGATCCCTTCGAAACTGACTCGTCCCGGCCGCTTACATAATGCAATCCTACGACCTAGGGTTCTCGATCTGCTTCACAATGCAGATTGCTATAAGCTTGTGTTGTTCCGCTCTCCAGCGGGCTACGGCAAAACCACCATGGCTGCACAATGGTTGGTAGATAAACCTAATGTGGGTTGGTACAGCATTGATGATAGCGACAATGATGCCTTCCGCTTTATCAACTACCTACTTCAATCACTTAATAAAGCGACTCAAAATGCCTGTCCGAATGCCCAAAAACTGGCAGAAAAGCGACAGTTTTCATCGCTGCATTCTTTATTAAGTGAAGTATTTGCCGAGATGTCGGAATTCCATCACGAGTGCTTTCTGGTGTTGGATGACTATCACTTGGTCAACAATGACGACATCCACGAAGCCATGCGCTTCTTCCTCAAACACATGCCCGATAACCTAACGTTGGTTGTCACCAGTCGTGGTACGCCACCACTTGGTACAGCAAACCTGCGCGTTCGTGACTTAATGATCGAATTAGGTAATGACTCGTTGGCGTTTGATACCGAAGAAACCACACGCTTTTTCAACCAACGCGTAGCCGACGGCATTGATGACACCACGGCAGATAGCATTTGTAGTTATGTAGAAGGTTGGCCTTCTGCACTACAACTTATCGCGCTACAAGCACAACACCAAAAACGCACTCTTGCACAGTCCGCAGAGTCATTCTCTCACTTTAACCACGCCCATCTTTGGGACTACTTGGTTGAAGAAGTATTCGACCTGCTAGACAAAGAAACCCGACAGTTCTTGATGCAATGTTCTGTGCTTGATCACTTCAACGATGAGCTTGTGTGTGCACTTACACAGCGTGAAGATGCGTTAGGTATGATCGAATCACTCAACCGTTTTGGTTTGTTCATCTACCCGCTTGAAGGTGAAAAGAACTGGTATCGCTTCCATAACTTGTTTGGTGAATTCCTCGCACATGAGCGCCAAGCTCGAATTCCTCAGCAAGAAGCTGAACTGCATCGAAGTGCTGCAAAAGCGTGGATCAAGCAAAACACACCACACCAAGCACTACGTCACGCACAGCGCGCTGAAGATCCAGAACTGATCATTCAAATCCTGACTGAGCACGGTTGGCCGATGTTCAACCAAGGTGAGCTTTCGTCATTAGAAATGGCGATCAAACAGCTAACCACAGATCAACTATACAGTGAGCCAAAGCTTTCGATGTTGCGTGCTTGGCTTGCACAAAGTCAGCACCGTTATGACCAAGTGGGTACTTTGTTGGAAGAGGCTGAGACTCAATATCAAGCTCGAAACATTGAACTCGATACTCAGCAGCAAGGCCAATACAACGCCTTACGCGCACAAGTTGCCATCAACAGCAATGAGCCTGAGAAAGCATTGGAATTGGCTGAGCTTTCGTTGAGTCAGTTGAACACCACCGTTTATCGTAGCCGCATTGTCGCAACCTCGGTTGTAGGCGAAGTGAATCACGTAATGGGTAACCTAAGCCGTGCGCTACCGATGATGCAACAAACAGAAAAACTGGCACGTCAGTATCAGGTTTACCATCAGGCCCTGTGGGCGATTCTGCAACAAAGCGAAATCTTGATTGCTCAAGGTTATGTTCAAGCTGCATTTGAGCTACAAGACAGTGCATTCAAATTGATTGAAGAACATCAGCTGCAATACGTACCTCTGCACGAATTCTTGCTGCGTGTTCGCGCTCAGATCTTCTGGTGTTGGAACCGACTAGATGAAGCGGAAGAGTGTTGCTACAAAGGCTTAGATATCCTTGGTCACCACTCTCCGAGTAAACACCTGCACAGCTATTCTATGTTGGCTCGTATTTCATTGAGCCGTGGTGAGATTGATAAAGCGTCGAAATTTATCGACCAGATTCAGCACCTATTGCGTCAATCGACTTACCACGTAGATTGGACGGCAAATGCTTCTCTTTCTTTGATTCTGTTCTGGCAAGTAAAAGGCGATAAAGAAGCTATCCGTGATTGGCTGAGTGTGGCTGTTCGACCTGAATCGGCAAGTAACCACTTCTGCCAACTTCAGTGGCGAAACATCGTTCGTGCTCACATCATCCTTGAGCAGTATGAAGACGCAGAAGAAGCGCTGACCTTCCTTAAGAGTGAAGCCCAGCGTTCGCACCTGATTACAGACACCAACCGCAACTTGATCGTTGAAGCCGTGTTACGTACACAAATTAACGATGAAGACAGCGCACGAATACTACTCGAAGAAGCGCTTCATATGACTAACCAAACCGGTATGGTCGGTAACTTCTTGGTAGACGGTGGGACTATCGGGCATATCTTGGATAAGTTGAGCAACAAGCCAGGCTTAGGTGATTTAGAACGTCACCGCGCACAACAAATCATGAAAGATATTTCCGCGACCCAACGCAGCCGCTCGGTTCACTTCGATGAAGACTTTGTTGAGAACTTGGTTAATCACCCGAACATTCCTGAGCTTGTGCGTACTAGCCCACTCACCCAGCGTGAATGGCAAGTACTTGGTCTGATCTACTCAGGATTCAGTAATGAGCAGATCGCTCAAGAACTCGATGTAGCGGGTACCACAATCAAGACTCACATCCGTAACCTTTACCAAAAGCTCAACATTGCTAACCGTAAAGAAGCAATCAGCACAGCGGAGAACTTGCTGCAGTTGATGGGGTACTAAAACGGATTCGAGATTCGAGATTGATTCGAGATTGATTCGAGATTGATTCGAGATTGATTCGAGAAAACATAAGCTAGTCACCGATGGTGGCTGGCTTTTTTTTGGTTCATCG
>NZ_JBFRNC010000032.1:0-201944 GCF_041470825.1 Vibrio sp. 10N.261.55.A10
CGTATTTTAGGACGAGACATGCTATTTGGCGCTCTTTGCTACCTGTCCAATAAACTTCATCGATCCTTTTGTTTTTTTCTTGGCGTTTTTTTCTTAAAATGCGCGCAATATTCTTTCTAGAGATCAACCATGAACAAAAGTGTCTTAACTAACGTTATCGCGTTAGCGCTGCTTGCTGGCGGCTATGCGACAGCAAACCAATACTTGCTTTATGCAGGCCTATTCGCCTTTTCTGGTGCCATCACCAACTGGCTTGCGATTCACATGTTGTTCGAGAAAGTACCCGGCCTATACGGTTCTGGAGTGATTCCAGCGCGCTTTGAAGAGTTCAAGGCAGCCATCAAGCAACTGATGATGGAGCAATTCTTTACAGAAAGTAACATCGACCGCTTCCTAAGCAGCGAGATGACAGGAAAGTCGCTCAATCTAGAGCCTGTGATTCAGAAGATCGACTTTAATCCTGCATTCGACTCACTGGTGCATGTTATCGAGAACTCTCAGTTTGGCGGTATGTTGGCAATGTTTGGTGGCACAGAAGCACTAGAGCCAATGAAAGCGCCGTTTGTTGAGAAGATGCAAGAATCTGTGATTGAAATCAGCAAGAGTGATTCTGTAAAAAATGCCATCAAAGACGAGCTAGAATCGCCTGCGATGATGGATGAAATCAAAGAAAACATTGAGGCGATCATCGATCAGCGCTTGAATGAACTAACACCTAAGCTGGTTAAAGAGATGGTTCAGACCATGATCAAGAAACACCTTGGTTGGTTGGTCGTTTGGGGCGGTGTATTCGGTGGTGTGATTGGCTTAATCTCTGCGGCCATTACGCTTTAAGGCGAACAAGTTTATCGGGTTGCTCTTTATCTGACGCTCAACAAAAAATGGAAGCTTATTGCTTCCATTTTTTATATCTAAATCACGTTGGTAAGCGAAATTAGGCCACTATTTTAGAGTTGCCAACAACTCAGGGTTCACGCCGAAGCCCTTTTTATGCTCTTCAATCACCACTTCACTACGTGTCTGAATCACACCAGGCAAGGTGCCCAACTTCGTTGCCATAAACGCTTGGTACGCCTTCATGTCTTTCACTCGAACCTTGATCATGGTGTCAAAGTCACCCGACAGTGAGTAGCACTCTTCCACCTCAGGCATCATTTCCACGGCTTGGGCAAATTTGTCGAAGATCGAAAAGCTAGTCTGATCGAGACGGATATGGATAAAGACTTGAACATCGAGTCCCAGCTTTTCTGAACAAAGCTCAGCATGATAGCCCGTGATGTAGCCCTCTTTCTCCAATCGCTTGAGTCTATCAGAGCAAGGTGACGTCGTAAGGTTGACCTGTTTTGCCAGTTCAACAACAGGTAAACGCCCTTTCATATGCAGAATTCTTAGTATCTCTTTATCGATACGATCGAGCTGATGCTGAGACATAACATTCCTTAAACATTCTAAATTCCGCTCAGTATATTCCATACCAAGAGCAATCGAAGAAAACCTCGCTCACACATTTAAAAACTAAATGCACGGATGATATTCACGCCAGATATAAACACATACAAATAGATAAGAACCCTTATAAATCAAACTCTGGTTATTAACAAATTATTATAGAAATGACCCGATTAACAAATAAGTTGAGCCGGAAACGAAAGAAAGGATATAGGCCAAAGTGAATAATATAATTATCAAAGAGAAAGGATGACTCTATTATGAAAACGCAAGAACTCGCATATAAACCTTACGGTATTGGTTCATGGACACACGTAACGGTATCAAAAGATGTTGCTCAAGCACTAGCAAGTGAATACTCAAACTATGGATGGGAAGTGAAGATTGATGGCAATGCCATTGAAGCTGAGCTTGCACTCAAGGCTGCTTAGAAACACAAAAACCTCCTAGCACGGAGGTTTTTTGAATCAAGTTAGTAAGCACTTACTATGAGTTAGGCTAGGCCAACTTGGGGAACAGCACTTCCAGTTTCGCAACGACAATTGCACGTGCGGCAGAAGTGCTGAGTTTCCATATCGTAGTACAGGTTTCCACTAAATAGTTTTGACGTCCATTGCATCATACGGCCAGAAGCTGTCTCGGGCTCTGATTCACAACGTTTCATTATAGACTTATGTAGTGTTGTTTTTTTACATCCTTTGCAATAGAGATCAGGCATACCTTTGTCCTATAGGTCTTTAGTGGTTACTGACAATTGACACATCATGTCCAATTCGGTTCCACAATTCACCGAGCTAATGACAAAAGTGAGCGCCAAGTTCAAAAAATAGCCATTTTTCTGTTTTATTTTTTGACATCAAACGCCACCAACAAGACAGACCTTTCATTTCTCGCTCAAGATCCTTCGCTTTCGATTTACATTGTAAACCCCCATTTCAATATCAGAAAACCTCGAATAAACTTAATTTGAAATAAGACAAAGGTCGTACTCACATAAAAAAATAGAGCCACCGAAGTGACTCTATTGTTCATGTCTTTTGCTAATTCATTGGTATTTTTACAATGTAAATTAGTCTAGCTCAACAAGGTTCTTCTCGAACTCAGCGTGTTGCTTCTTAACTTCGTCTTCAGGCTCGCCCGTAATTAGACTCACGATAACGATAGAAAGAGTCGATAGGATGATTCCCGGTACGATTTCGTACACATCGAACCAACCGCCCGTGAACTGTTTCCAAAGTACAATCGTCACACCACCAACCACGATACCCGCTAGAGCGCCGTTACGGTTCATACGAGACCAGTACAGGCTCAATACAATAGCTGGGCCGAATGCAGCACCAAAACCAGCCCATGCGTAAGACACAAGGCCAAGTACTGAACTGTCTGGCGTCATCGCTAGCACAAGTGCAATCAAAGAGATTAGGATAACCGCGAAGCGGCCTACACGAACAATCTCTTCAGACGTCGCATCTTTCTTAAGTACTTGCTTATACAGATCTTCTGCTAGTGCAGATGAAGATACAAGTAGCTGTGAATCCGCAGTACTCATGATTGCCGCTAGGATTGCAGCAAGTAAGATACCTGCGATTACTGGGTGGAACATCGCGTTCACAAGAAGCATGAAGATCTTCTCGCCATCGTCTAGCTTAGGCGCGCCAGAGTTAGTCACGTAGATTAGACCAACCAGACCTACTAGCATTGCACCAACCATAGACAGAGCAGACCATACCACCGCGATACGACGCGCTGTTGTTAGGTCTTTGTTGCTACGTGTTGCTTTGAAACGAGCAAGGATGTGTGGCTGACCGAAGTAACCTAGACCCCATGCCGCTAGCGAGATGATCGCGATAGCAGAAAGTGGCTCACCTTTCACATCATTCCATAGCGTGAGAAGCTCTGGGTTGATGTTGTGAAGATCAGTCGATAGCTGACCAAGACCACCGTTCATCGCTGCGATTGGTACAATCAATAGCGCAGCAGACATCAGCAGACCTTGAACCAAATCCGTCCAAGATACCGCAAGGAAACCACCAAATAGCGTGTAAGAAACCACACATACTGTACCGATGATTACCGCTGTTGTGTAATCTAGGCCGAATACTGTTTCAAACAATTTACCACCTGCTACCAAGCCAGAACTTGTGTAGAAAAGGAAGAATAAAAGGATAAAGAAAGCAGAAATTGTTTGGATCAGCTTAGAATTATCATTGAAACGACGAGATAGGAACTCAGGTAGCGTCAGTGACTCTGTTGTAATGCTGTAAGTACGCAGACGCTTAGCACTGATTAACCAGTTCGCCCAAGTACCAACTAGCAGGCCACCAGCAAGCCAGAATGCTTCAAAACCAGCAGCATAAGCGTAACCCGGTAGACCAAGTAGTAGCCAACCACTCATGTCTGATGCACCAGCAGAAAGTGCAGCAGGCCATGGGCCTAGCGAACGACCACCTAGGAAGTAGTCTGTCGAGCTAGAAGTACGTTTGTAAGCAATAACACCGATTGCCAGCATCATAATTAGATACGCAATGAACGTCGTCGTTATTGCAAAACTGTTTTCTATCATTTGATAGTCCTCATTTGTAAAAAGCCTTCCATACCTAATTCAATGCAAGACACTCACCGTAAAGGCAAGCGAGTGCATTGAGTTAGGTATTGAGGCTCCAAGGCACTATGAGTTAAATCCAAAGATGGTGAAACCAACAATGGAGAAAACAAAAGTGCTTAGAGCCAATGTTACTGAAGGTTAGTGAGCTTCGCTTCCAAGTTCGAGCAAGGTCGCGTTACCGCCCACGGCTGTTATATTTATAGTTCGCGTACGCTCGGTAATGAAACGCAGCGATAAGTGTGGATCGTGAGCAACATGCATTGCTGTCAGATCCGTTTCAGCTACTAAACTGACGATGGCACCGTCACGCTTAGCAAGTTGTAAATTGATAGCTTGAGCCGTTTGTGAGTTACCTACGTAACCTGCGCTACGTACATCGCAAGACAGCAGCTGTTGAGCCGCGTCGTACGAAGCAACCTGCACCAAGTTCGTCGGTAAATTCGCTTGTTTCGCTGCATCAGCGATCAAGGTGTTGAATTGCACGTCATCACTGCACAATTGCACGCTGTTACCCGCTAATAGTGCTGCGGTAATCATCGCGGTTGCTGTTTGCAGTGCTGGCTCTTTGTCTTGGCAATCATCAACAATCACCAAAGCCACACCACGTCCTGCAGCATACAGCTCGTTTGTTTCACCAGTCGGGCCAGCCATTAGGTGCTGCTCAGAAAGCAGCGCAGAGGCTTGCTCTAGGTGATAAGTTGCCACTGCCGCCAAAGACGTAGATTGGCTTTCGATCTCTGATTTGAATGCAAGTACCTGAGCACTCTTATGATCAAAGTCGGTAAGATTCCATTGTTCCCACGCTAACAAAGCATCAGAAAAACCTGTCACTTGATGAACCATGATACTGCTCCTTATGCCTTGTCTTGTGATTGAGAAAAATGAACATCAGTAAAGCGGTATAGGTAGTGAGGACCACCCGCTTTAGGGCCAGTACCCGACAAACCTTGACCGCCGAATGGTTGAACACCAACAACAGCGCCCACTTGGTCACGGTTGATGTAGCAGTTACCCACACGAATGTGTTTCTCGATCCAACGGTAAGTTGTTTCGTTACGGCTGTGGATACCCATAGTTAGACCAAAACCGGTTTGGTTAATTTGGTCTACTACTTGTGTCAACTCACTCGCTTTGAAGCGAACGATATGCAGTACAGGACCAAACTGCTCTTCTTTCAAACAGCTGATGTCATCGATTTCAAATGCACTTGGTGGAACAAAGTCACCATGTTCACAATCCGCTCCTAGAGAAAGTTGAGCCACTTTCTTCTGGGTCTTAGTCATATTTTCTAGGTGCGTCATCAACTTCTGCTTCGCGTTTTGGTCGATAACTGGGCCCACATCCGTTTTATGAAGATGTGGAATACCAACGCTTAGCTCATCCATCGCACCGTGAATTAGTCCAATCACGCGATCTGCAATGTCTTCTTGAATGTAAAGCACACGTAGCGCAGAACAACGTTGACCTGCAGAAGCGAATGCCGAACGAATAACATCACGGACTACCTGTTCAGGCAGTGCGGTACTGTCGACGATCATCGCATTCTGACCACCGGTTTCCGCGATAAACGGAACAGGCTTAGCGTTACGACTCGCCAATGACACGTTGATACGTTGTGCTGTTGGTGTTGACCCCGTAAAGGCAACGCCCGCAATCGCATCATGACTGGTTAGCGCACTGCCGATCTCAGCGCCACGACCCGGTAGTAACTGAATCGTGCCAGCAGGGAAACCCGCTTCATTCATCAATTCCACTGCGCGAGCTGCAATTAAGCTTGTTTGCTCTGCAGGTTTCGCCACAACCGTGTTACCCGCCACTAGTGCAGCTGTAATTTGGCCAAGGAAGATCGCCAATGGGAAGTTCCAAGGGCTGATACAAACGAATACACCACGACCTTGTCGCGAAGCGATTCGAGTTAGACCATCAAAGCCTTTTAGCTCAAAACCTTGTAGGTTGTTCGCTTGTTTTGCGTAGTAACGACAGAAGTCGACCGCTTCACGCACTTCATCAATGCTGTCGTGAATCGTCTTACCTGCTTCTTGATGACAAATTGCCACCAGCTCAGCAAGGTTGTCTTCCATCAGGTCAGCCAGCTTATCAAGCGCTGCCGCTTTGGTTTCAACTGAAGTTGCGTTCCAATCAGCAAATGCTGCGTCTGCGCCAGTGATCGCTACGGAAACATGATCAAGGTTAGCAAAAGCCACCTGACCCACATTAATACGACGATCATAAGGTGCAGTCACTTGTTCAACGTTCTGATCAGCCTTGATCATGCTTTCGGCAAGAGATTCACCGTTGATCACAGGGCCCGCAGTCCATTGATTGTTTAAGAAGCCTTTTACTTGCTCTTCAAACTGATGCGCTTCGCTTTCGATATCAATGTTCACACCGTATGAATTTTTACGCTCAGGGAATACCGCTGGAGGCAGAGGAATCTTAGTGTTGTTTAATGTATCGAACGCCAGAAGCATATCGACTGGGTGTTGAGTCAGCTCTGCCACAGGGCAACGTGCATCAACTAGACGGTGTACAAACGAGCTGTTTGCGCCGTTTTCTAGCAAGCGACGTACTAGGTATGGCAGTAGATCTTTATGGCTGCCAACCGGTGCGTAAATACGTACTGACTGTTGGTAAGCTTCCATCGCATGGTTGTAAAGCGAGTCACCCATGCCGTGTAAGCGTTGGAATTCAAAGTCTTTATGATCGGTCATTACTGCAATAGCAGAAACCGTATGAGCATTGTGGCTCGCAAACTGCGGGAAGATATTGCCACGAACGCTTGGGCTCAATAGGTAACGTGCACATGCAAGGTAAGCTACGTCTGTCGCTTCTTTACGTGTGTAAACTGGGTAATCAGTAAAGCCTGCTTGTTGTGACCATTTGATTTCGCTGTCCCAGTACGCGCCTTTCACTAGGCGAAGCGGGATCAAATCACCCTGCTCTTTTGCTAGGCGGTTTAGCCAAACTAGAACCGGTAACGCACGCTTTGAATACGCTTGAATAACCAGACCAAACTTGCCCCAGCCTTTCACTAGCTCGCTGCGATACAGTTTTTCGAATAACTTAAGCGAAAGCTCTAGGCGATCCGCTTCTTCTGCATCAATCGTGATCGCAACATCAAGCTCAATCGCACGGCGCAGTAACTGCTCTAGCGCGTCGCATAGCTCAGTCAGTACGCGGTCTTCGTTCGCCACTTCGTAACGAGGATGAAGTGCAGAAAGCTTGATAGACACAGATGGCGCTGGGCTAGATTTTGAAGAGACATAAGTGTCTCGACCTACGGCTTCAATCGCCATTAGGTAATCTTTAAAGTACTTATTTGCGTCAGCTGTGGTCAGTGCTGCTTCACCTAGCATGTCGTATGAGTAGGTAAAGCCTTTGTCGCGCATCGACTTACCGTTCTTTTGCGCTTCAGCAATGCTGCGGCCAAGAACAAATTGGTGACCCATCACTTTCATCGCTTGGTGCATCGCTTTACGAATTACCGGCTCAGAAAGCTTGTTCACTAAACGGTTAACCGCTTGTCCAGCACTCTGCTCGTTCGATGAAAGTCCAACCACCTTGCCTGTTAGCATTAAGCCCCAAGTTGAAGCGTTAACAAAAACCGAATCAGAATTCTTTAGGTGAGACTTCCAATCCGCAACGCTTAGCTTGTCGCGAATCAGTGCATCAGCCGTTGCTGAATCAGGAATACGCATCAAGGCTTCCGCCAGACACATCAGCAAGATGCCCTCTTGAGTATCTAAGCTGTATTCAAGCAACAGTGCATCGATCATCTGGATAGAAGTCTTATCCGCACGGATAGCTTCGATCAAAGAAGTCGTTTTGTCTGTGATTTGCTGCTTTTCAGACTCAGAAGGGGTAGCTAGTGGCAGAAGTTGCTCTAGCCATTGGGTTTCATCCACCATATATAATGGTGAGATAAGCGACCATAGATCAGTAAGCGACTGCTCATTGAATTCTGGCTTTAACACATCAGTAGCTGTAAACATGCGTTTTCCTTAATCTCACACCCGGAATTAGCCCGGGATCTCTACAATGGCTGCAGTGTATGTAGAGTATATAAGGATTACTTGTCAAAAACTCCGAGTTTTTTGCTAAAAACTCGCTTTATTAACAAAACAAACACAACGTCACATATGAAACTTTAAAATAATATGCCGTTTTGTTTCACTATTTAACAGAAATTTTCTTTTTGTATTGAGATGGTGACATGCCTTGAAGGCGTGAAAAGGTATGAGTAAAGGAAGATTGACCGGAGAAACCAGCCAGTTCTGCGACCTGACCAAGGCTAAGGTTACCCTGTTCAATTAAACGGCGAGAACGATCGATACGCTTACCAAGAACATACTGGTGAGGGGTAATGCCCATTTGCTCTTTGAACAGCATATGGAACTGGCTTTCGCCCAAGAACACGCTGCCCGCAAGCTGAGCGACAGAGATCTTATTCGCGAGGTGTTGCTCGATGTAGCGATCCAGTGCTTCAAGATCAAAACGCGAGTCTTTAATTGAGGTTTCAAATGCCGATATGTGCCTTTGCATCAGAGCGATCACCGTGTCATTGCAGGCACGGCTTAACAATAGATCATCCGGGCTCGCCTGCATTTCTTGCACCAACATATGGATAAGCTTTTGAATTTGCGCGTCTAATTGGAAGTAGACGTTCGATGATTCTAACTGGTTAATCTTCTCTAACATTAGAGGGTCATCATCGGTTGGCACAGGCATATTGAGCACTAGGATATCCGACTGACCAACCACCCCACCGAAAGCATGATCAGAGCTCGCTGTTACCACACAACCTTGACCCGGCCCGATAAGATTACCTTTACCGCAAACTTCAAATTCCGCCTGACCATTTAAACCAATCACGACTTGCGAATAGTGGTGATCGTGACAATCCATATGCGAAGGCAAAGTAATGATCTCCGCAGGGCGAGGGCCAGTAAGGCCTAGCGGGGACAAGTCTAGGTTTGGAAAGGGTAAAGGTTTTGGCATGACAGCAAAGTACTCAGATCGACATAGTGAGAATAATACTCTGAAATCTGCACAAGATGAATTTGTAAATGATCATGAGAGTCATTTCCTCACCATAGACAGAAGATCATTACCGCGATCATCTTGATCATGCCTGCGGAAAGATGATCAAGAGCGTACAAACTACGGGCATTGTAAAACCAATCGTTCCGGCGAGTTTAGGGACTTCACCAGCAATCACACAAGCACGAAAAACCATGTGGTCAATAAATGCTTTTTCACGCCAACATAATGAATAAATTTTCTTATATAGCTCAAATAATTGGCTATAAGCCTGTAAAAAGTGTATCCGAAGTACCGAAACTTGGCTTTTGAGTAGATTGGATAGCAATAAAACGGTATAAAGACGGGTACTGTGTTAATTGCTAATAACTAGTGACTCACAACTAGGAAGTAGACACTTTATTAACGAGCCAATTTTCAATCTACAAGTTGCAGGGACCTATGACTAACTTTCGAATTTCAGCGCTTTTACTTGCGCTATCCCCACTTTGGGTATCTGCATCGGTATCCGCTGAAGAACTGAATCAAGTCGATCCCGTTTCAGCTATCGATGCAAAGCTAACAGAGAAAAACTCAGATATTGAGCGTATTTCAGCAACCAAAGTATCGGCGACTGAAAACCTAAAACAACTTCAAAACAAGAACAGCAAGTTGTTGCGCGAAGGTGAAGAACTTAAGGCAAAACGTAACAGAGCCAAGTCTGTACTCGACAAACAGTACAGTCGCTTGCTTGAAGATCCAGAAACAGATTTAGTCTCTTTCCAGAAAAGTTACCAAGACGCTTGGGCTGCGGTTAAAGAGAATCAATCGTCTCAGCTAGATAACGAACAAGCGATCAACGAGAGCGAAATTCACCTTTCTCAAATCAAGCAAAAGCAAGCTCGCCTGAATAATGAGCTGGCAAACTTGAGAGAGTCAAAAGTTGAAGCTCGCGTAAAACGTATCGCAACAGAACTGCGTGAAAGTGCGGTGCTTGAAACCAGCTATACCACCACATGTTCATCAACAATGACACTTGGTGAGTGTACTGCACAGGGTAAACACCTGACCAATCAAAAAGCCGTGCAAACGTTCAAGAGCCAATTACTTGAGCAGCTCACAGAAAGCACACTTGCGAAGCAAAACTTACAAGGTGTTCAGCTGAATATCCATGTTCAAGACAGCCAAGCGATCAAGAGCGGCTTCTCTGGTAACAACTCTTACTTCATGCAGATGCAAGCTCAACTGCAAGCAAAACCTGAAGCGGTTGCCGCATGTAACCTATTGAACGTTTCAACACGCTACTGTTTAACTGGCAGCGATGCGGCTGCAGTTAAAAAGAGCGACAAGAAATGGGCAAACGTAACCGTGCGTTCTGACCAATACAACGACTCTGTGACCATCAACGGTATTAAGTATGGCAGCACACCTCTTGAGGTAGCGCTACCAAGCGGTCGTCATCAAGTAACTATCTCTAAGCAAGGTTACGAGTCATACAACCGCACAGTTACCATCAACGGCAGCGACACTATCTGGGTTAAGCTTCTTCCTAGCAAAGAAAGCTAATTCCCTCAGTAAAAGATCGCCATACCGATTTCACAAAGCTGAATGAACACTCGCCATTTTGTTGATCGTTATAAACTTATACGGTCATTATAAACAATAACTGCAGACGAAATGGCGTTGTCGTTTAGAATAGTCGATTAACCTAAATTACGATTGAAGTAGCCCATCATGCGCCAAGGTTTTCCCACTCTATTATTTGCACTTGCTCCCTGCTTAATGACACCTGCTGTTTTCGCTGAAGCAACACCACCAGCAATCACGGCCGCCTCTGTTACTGATCTTGAAAGTTCGCTTTTCGAAAAGCACGCCGAGTTAACGGCTATCGAAAAGAAAGTCGAGGACAAACAAAATCAAGTCGATAACCAAGCACAGCAAACGGCACGTCTAGCTGAGTTATCAGCTCAAGCAGAGCAAACACTCGCAAAGGCAAAAGCCAGCCTAGAGCAAGATTACACGCGCATGATTGATGATCCCGATTTAGATATCTCGCTTGCTCAAAAACGCTTCCAAGACGCTTGGAAAACCGTAAAAGAAGGCAAACTTGCGATTTCAGACTCAGAGCAAAAGCAGCAAGGCTTGGTGATGGAGCTTGAGGCTATCCAAGCCGAGAAAGCCGCGGCAGAAGCTTCAATCGCAAACCTAAACCAAGACAAGCTAAGAGCAAGAGCAGAGCGACTAAGATACGAGATCACTCAGACGGAAGAGCAAACTGTTAGCTTTACCAACCGTTGCAGCAGCGATATGACACTGGCGCAGTGTTCAGACCAAACGGTGACTTTGGCACTTCAAAAAGCGGTAAAACAATTCCAACACAGCCTAATCGATAACGCGACTGAATCGAAAACAGTGAAAGAGCACCTTGCGTCTGCTTCGCTGAACATTCACGTTCTGCAACACAAAGTGAAATCCTCTGGCTTCTCTGAAGATAACCGTTACCGAGCGGTGATTGCGGCGAACCTAGAAACTCGTCCAGATAAGAACACACCTTGTCGCCTGCTTGGTATTCAGTCATCAAACTGTTTCACACAAAGCGAGCAACAAGCCAACGACCAGCAAAAAGAAGTTGCTTGGGTTAACTTGGTGGTGCGTTCAAATCAATACAACGACAATGTTTCTATCAACGGCGTGAACTATGGCAGTACACCGGTTGAAGTGATGTTACCGACGGGCCAACACATGGTCACGATCGAAAAAGAAGGCTACCTTTCTTTCCATCAAGAGCTGAAGATAGCCCGCGATCACAACCTACGAGCCGTATTGCAAGCGAAACAGAATTCATTAAATGTCGGCACCAAGTTTGCCGATCCGATGGGTAACGACATTCAGAGCCCTGAAATGATTGTTGTCGGCTCGGGTCGCTACCTACTGGGTGAAAATAACGCACAACAAGTGACGATCAAACAGCCGTTTGCATTAGCCGCAACACCAACCCGTGTTCAAGACTTCAAAGCATTCGTAAAAAACACAGGCTACCAGACAGACGCTGAGCTGATGAACACCTGCGATACATTCGTCAATGCAGAGATCACAACCGTTTCAGATAAAGACTGGCAGAACCCAGGCTTTAAGCAAGCTAATAACTCACCGGTAGTTTGTGTTAGCCAAAACGATGCCAAAGCTTATACACGTTGGTTATCTAAAAACACCGGCTTCACTTACCGCTTGCCAACACCACAAGAGTGGGAAGCTGCAGCAAGAGCTGGCCAAGACACCAACTTCTGGTGGGGCAATGAATTCCGTTCAGGCAAAGCCAACACTGGCTGGGCGGGTACACCATGGTCAAACGTTAGTACATCTCCGGTTAAGTCATTCCAACCAACACCAACAGGCTTCTACGACATGGTGGGTAATGTATGGGAATGGACAACCGTTCAGAAAGGCCTAGCAAAAGGTGGCGCGTGGAGCTTCTCTCCTGAAGAAGCAAAAGTGTTTAACGAACTGTACGTACCGCCTTCAACGGCAGCGAACTATCTAGGATTCCGAGTAGTACGAGAGCTGTAGGCTCCCAATCACAGGCTCAGAATCCCAAATATTTACTCTAGGTTCTCAATTATCACATTGAGCAGCATTTATAGGGGAATTCCCCCCTTATGCATAAGCACTCCTAGGAGTAGATTCGTCGATAGAGTAGTAAGTCACTCTGGGTATCAAATTGATGCCTCAGTTTAATTTACCTGACCCTCGTAAATTAGACTGAAAATCTTCTACATGTCGACAAGGCATATCTTGTCTTTAGCCAGCCCCTCTTCAGGCTGGCTTTTTTTTGCCTGATTATCACCCTTTATGCCCATCGATTCTCCGTGATTGACACAGTTAATCAACAGTCCGTTTAACTGTCAGTCACCCCTTATTTTTCGTACTCTAATTGCCATTGCAGCGCTATAAGAAACTGATATCATTGCCATACCTCAGCTTACGAGATAAAACCTTGCCAGATCCACTCAACTCCATACATCGTTCTTTATTCGAACAACTTCCAGGCTGCTGGGGCTGCAAAGATACTGACTCGGTCTTCGTGTATGCCAACCTTGCTTACAACCAATTGATTGGCTTAAAACCCAATGAGACTTGTACTGGCTTGACCGACTTCGACATGCCCAGTCAAACCACTGAGTGCGCACAAGATTTCAGGGCTCAAGACAAACATGTAATGGATACACGCAGTACCCTTAAGATTCTCGATATTCACCCCTATCCAGACGGACGCTGGCACGCCCATATCTTTACCAAAACCCCTTGGCTTGATGATGACGACAACGTCCAAGGCACCATCTTCTATGGCCAAGAGCTTACCGATACCGCGATCTTAGAGGTCGGTCATTGGGTTTGTCAGGCCACAGGAACAAAAGGCGATCAGGCATCGCTTGCGGGGTCAGAGCCGCGCGTGTCTAAGCTGCAAAAGCGGCTGACTTCGAGAGAATCAGAGGTACTGTTCTTACTGCTTTTCGGCAAGAAACCACAGTACATCGCGTCGACGTTAAACATTTCAATCAAAACGGTCGAAGGTCATGTCGCCAGATTGAAACAGAAGTTTGATGCACGCAGTAAAAGCCAATTGATTGAGTATGCATTGGATTCAGGATTGGGCTCAGTGATCCCAGAAACTCTGCTCAAAAAACAGATCTCTGTTGTTCTTCACAGTGACTGATTGACTGTTCAGCTGAAAATGCAGACAAAAAAATGCCGTTGATTTGATCAGTCTAATCAACGGCATTTTTGGATCTGTTAAGCAGCTAAGCGATCAAGCAGCCTAAGGCGCTAGGCGATCAATATCCCAACTGTTGTCTTGGCGTGAGAACAAGAAACGGTCGTGCAAGCGGTGTTCACCACCCTGCCAGAACTCAATACTATCCACACGAACTCGGAAGCCACCCCAGAAAGAAGGCACAGGAATCTCGCCTTTGGCAAACTTCTGTTTAAGCTCTAGATACTTACCTTCTAAAATCCCACGCGCTGAAATGCGGCTACTCTGCTTACTTGCAATCGCGGCCAATTGGCTCTCTTTTGGACGTGACGAGAAGTACTTCATATTTTCCATAGCGGTCAGCTTTTCAGCCGTACCCGTAATATGAACTTGTCGTTCGAGTGGATGCCAAGGGAAGTGCAAACTGATTTTGCTGTTGTGCTCAAGCTGGTGCGCTTTGCGGCTACCTAAGTTGGTGTAAAAAACGAACCCGTCTTTATCAACATTCTTCAGCAGAACAATTCGTTGGAATGGCTGACCATTTTCATCAACCGTAGCAACTGTCATGGCAGTAGGGTCCGTCAACTTCGCTTCAATGGCTTGCTCTAGCCATAGATTGAATTGCTCAATCGGGTCTGCGGCCAAGTCTTTGCGTCTCAATCCACCCTTAGCGTATTCGCGACGAATATCTGTCAGTTCCATTTGGTTGCTCCTTTTAATTTTTTTGTGATTTTGCGCCGTAATCCTTTGAAACACAAGTCTAAGCCATGGTTTTGTCTCACAGAAGGTGCTCTGTGTTAACAAGATCTCGGTACTCTCTCCATCATATTGATAATCTTTATACAAACCGATGACAAGCTGAGATCCGAGTGACCAAAATACTGCCTAACCTAATGACACCCTTTGTTTTATTCTCATTGTTATTGGGAGCTGCAGGGCTGACCGCAACCCACTTTATGGCAGTGCAATTCCAAGAAAAAATCGTCACTCAGCAACTCGATGAAGCAGCAAGTAAAGCCAATCTACAAATCGACTCTGAATTGGATAAATTCAAACAGATCCCGGATTTGCTCAGCCATGACCCGCGCTTGCTCTCTTATTTTGACTCATCACCACAAGCAGACAAGATTTCCGCTGCGCAGCTCAATCAATTGCTATTTGAATGGTCGAATCAAAGCCAAGCCGACACCATCTATATTCACGATCCGAACGGTACTGTGGTCGCTTCCAGTAATTACCAAAAGCCTCGCACTTTTGTGGGTGAGAACTTCTCGTTTCGTCCCTACTTTGCTTCTGCCATTCAAGGTAACAACACACAATATGTCGCGCTAGGCGCTCGTTCGAACGTACGCGGTTATTTTCTGTCTTCACCTCTGTATATCGACAAGGAAATTGTTGGCGTTATCACCGTAAAAGTGAGCTTAGAAAATCTCGAAAACATCCTAACCAGCGACGATTTTGAGATCGTAGTACTCGACTCTAACCAAGTGGTCTTTCTATCAAGCCAAGCTCCATGGCTTTACCATTCATTGTTGCCACTAACTCAGCAACAACAAACGGATATCGCACTTCAACGCCAATACGGTCAAAGCGAAATTTCGATCATCGAAGCCTTTCGTTCTTCAAGCTCTCAGTCAGAAGCGAGCAATACCAATCAATCTAGCAACCTTCAATCCAATGAAATCCGAAAAGAGCTCACCGCCAACCAGTTATTCAAGCTTGGTGCTTTTAATCTTTACCCTGCAACGGTCAGCAACAACCAGTACCAAGTTGTCGCACTAAAAGAGACCAGAGCTGAACTTATTAAAATCTTTCAGATCGATGTCATCTTCGTGGTGATTTACAGCTTGGTGATGCTCATCGCTTGGTCGTGGCGCCAGACTTATCTCGCGAAAGTGGCGTTGACCCGACTCAACCAAAACCTAGAGCAAACCGTTGATAAACGTACCCACTACTTGAAGCAATCCAATCAGCAGCTGCAACAAACCCTTTTTCAATACCAAGAGTCGCAGTCGAAGTTGAAACAGACAGAACAAGAGCTGACACAAACCGCGAAACTAGCGGTACTCGGTGAGCTGTCAGCCAGCATTAACCACGAAATCAACCAACCACTTGCAGCACTGCGAACCTACAGTGAAAACAGCTTAAAGCTACTGGAAATGGAACGAACCGATTTAGTGAAAAGCAATCTTGAGAAAATGATTGGCCTCAACAACACCATTACCGACATCATCGCGCGACTCAAAGTCTTTACTCGCAAGGTCACCAAACAAGAACATCATGTGGCGAACCTGCATCAAGCGGTCAATAACGCCACTAGCATTCTCAGTGCGCTGATGATCAAGCAAGGCATTACGCTAAGGCTAAGCACGGTGCCAGACGACATTAATATTGCGATTCATCCAACCGAACTCGAGCAAGTACTAGTGAACCTGATTCACAACGCGACTCAAGCGCTGCAACAACAAGTTCTTGAACACAAAATCTTGCAGGAGCAACAAAACCTGGAAAGCGTTGACCAACAGGCTAGCCCACAGATAGGCATCGAATGGCAACTGCATCATGACTCTTGTCAGCTGATCATTTGGGATAACGGAATTGGCATGCCGAACGATAAGCTAGAACAGCTGTTCGACCCGTTTTTTACCACCAAACCGGAAGGTTTAGGGCTAGGGCTTTCAATATCGAAACGGATTATTGAAGCGTATCACGGCACGATCAGCGCGAACCGGTTAGAGCCTTCAGGCATGGTATTCTCGCTAAACATCCCGTTATATAACGATAAGGGCTAACACGCCGTTGTTATCGCTGATTAGAAAACGAATCTCACATACTGCTAATCTCACCTACAGCTAAGGACTCGACTTTTGCAATCTATGCCTAAACTCTATTTTGTCGACGATGAACCCACCATTCGAGACTCCGTAGAACAAGCCATGCTCATTGAAGGCATCGATATCGTCTGCTTTCCCAATGCTATTGAGGCATTAAAGAAAATAGATACCACGCAAGCCGGAATTGTCATCACCGATATTCACATGCCGGTAATGGATGGCATTCAATTAACGCAAAAGTTGCTGAGCCAAAATCCTCATTTTCAGGTCATCGTACTTACCGGACATGGTGACGTGCAAACCGCGGTATCAGCGATGAAAGCCGGTGCTTACGATTTTCTGGAAAAGCCATTTGTAGTCGATGCCCTACTCACTGCCGTTAAAAAAGCGGCAGATAAACTCGCACTGGTTGAAGAAAACAACCTATTGCGTAAAGAGTTGGCAATGCAAAATCAGGTTGGCCCAAAACTGATTGGTCAATCGCCATCGATGCAGGCATTACGCCGAGAATTGATCACCCTAGATACCAAAACCAACCCACTTCTATTGTTTGTTGGTGATTTAGGGACGGGGAAAAGGGTCACTGCACAATACACCCATGATTTACACAGTCATCAAACCGCAGAGCTTTGCCCTGTCGCGGCGTTTAATTTGCCACGCAGTGACGAAGCGACATTCCATCAGTTTATTTTGCAACTGTTCTTGAAGCATCAAGGTGGAACACTCTATATCCATGAAACAGAAGCGTTAACTTCGCAGCAATGGCTATGGTTAGCCGCTCTAAAACCCACTCTACTTCGTGAAAACTCATGCAAGACCAATGCAACTTGTATCATTATCGCAACTACAGTAGTTCCTACTACAATTACAGGTGAACTGCGCCGATTTAATTTACTACCCTTGGCGCAAAGAACGGAAGATATTGGCTCTTTGTTCAAACACTTTGCTCGTGGTGCAGCCAGTCGCTATCAACTGCCGCCACCCGTGATTACAGAAAAAGAGATCCAGAGACTCATTGCAACGCATTGGACGGAGAACATTCGTCAGCTTCGCCAACATGCTGAACTCAGAGTGCTGACTCAAATTAAGCAGCCGTCGCTCGACAACGATACTAATGAGCAAAATGAACTCGATATGAGCATTGAAGAGCAACAACAGTCGTTAAACCAACGCACCGATAGCTTTGAACAAATTATCTTGATTGAGGCACTACATCGCCATCAAGGTCGTTTAAAAGAAGTACAACAAGAGCTGCAGGTATCGCGAAAAACACTGTATGACAAACTAAGAAAGCACCAACTCGATAAAACAGATTTCAAGAACCGATAAGTCTTAAAAAATATATAAATTCAAAGATTTAAATGAGCAAAATCTTAACATTTATCAAAAGTAAGAATACACTCAATAGGCTTGCACTTTTATTTAGCGAACAAGGACTGTTATGAGTCAGAAAAATTTCAGCAAATTGAACGAGACCGAGCTTGAGTATGTCGATGATAAAACAGCGGCACTACTCCTCAATACGCCCACCAGTGCGCGAATTATGTTGTGGGTGATCGTTCTGTTTTTTATTGCTGCTATTGGGTGGTCTGCATGGGCAGAGATCGACAAAGTTACCGTTGGCCAAGGCAAAGTGATCCCTTCCTCTCAAATCCAAGTGGTGCAAAACCTTGAAGGTGGCTTAGTTAAAGAGATCTTAGTTAAAGAAGGTCAACGTGTTCAGAAAGGTCAGCAGCTACTGTTGATCGATGACACTCGATTCCGTTCGGACTTCCGCGAACGTGAACAACAAGTGGCGAACTTAACCGCCAACGTGTTGATGCTATCCGCTTCATTAACCAGTGTCGTCATTAACGAAGAGTTCTCTGTTGAAGAGTGGAAAAAAAGCGTGTTGCTTGATTACGGTAAACTCGCCTTTCCACCAAAATTCTACGAGCTTCAGCCTAAACTGGTTAATCGCCAAAAAGCCGAATATCGTCAAGATCTGAATAACCTAAAAAACCAACTTTCTGTTTTTGATCAACAAGTTGAACAGAAACAGCAAGACCTAGTTGAGATTAAAGCGCGTGTTCGAAACCTAAAACAGAGCTACCAGTTTGCTCGCCAAGAACTGGATATCACCAAACCTCTCGCCGATGAAGGGGTGGTACCACGAATTGAATTACTTAAACTGCAAAGACAAGTGAACGACACTCGCCGAGAAATGACTTCGAGCGAGCTAAAAATTCCTCTTTTACGCTCAGCAATCAAAGAATCCATGCTCAGCCGTATTGACGCCGCACTGAACTTCCGCTCCGAACAACAAGAAAAACTCAATCAAGCCCAAGACAAGCTCTCTGCAATGACCGAATCTGCCGTTGGCCTAGAAGACAGAGTAAACCGTACCGTGGTGGTTTCTCCTGTAACAGGCACCGTTAAAACATTGGGTATTAATACTGTCGGCGGGGTTATCCAACCGGGTATGGACATCGTTGAGATTGTACCAACAGAAGACTCTCTATTGGTTGAAGCGAAAATCGCCCCGCAAGATATCGCGTTCCTACGCCCAGAATTGACTGCCATCGTTAAATTCAGTGCTTATGACTTCACTAAGTACGGTGGTCTAGAAGGCGTGTTAGAGCACATCAGTGCCGATACCACTCAAGATGAAGAAGGCAATAGCTTCTATATCGTGCGCGTGCGCACCGAAAAACACAATTTTGGACAGAACGAAGAGTTGCCAATCATTCCAGGTATGACCGCCTCTGTCGATATCATCACGGGTAAAAGAACCGTGCTTGAGTACATGTTGAAGCCACTATTAAGCGCTCAAAACAATGCACTAAAAGAGTAAGGACGTTTGATGTTTGATAACGCCTTTCAATACACAGCAAATAGACAAGAGCAGAGGCTATGAAGTCTCGGATTTCGCTATTGCTGCTGGTCCTCACCTCTTTCACCTCTGTGGCGCTCAACAAGAGCGACCAACGGTGGATAGATGCAGTGACCAAAACCTACGGCGATAGAGCCGGAAAGCGAGTGGCAACATGGCGCTCAAGTATGACGTCATACGACGGATTAAGTGAAAAAGAGAAGCTCAGGTCGGTGAACCAGTTCTTCAACCAGATGTACTTTGTCGATGACAACATACTGTGGGGAAAGAATGATTACTGGGCAACACCACTGGAATTTTTAGGCAGCAACGCCGGTGATTGTGAAGACTTCACAATCGCAAAATACTTCTCTTTGCTTGAACTGGGCGTCCCAGATAAGAAATTACGATTAGTGTACGTAAAAGCACTGGAACTAAACCAGTTCCACATGGTGTTGGCTTACTACTCAACACCGAGTGCAGAGCCATTAATTTTGGACAACTTAAACCCTGAAATTAAACGCGGTTCCAAACGCCCAGATCTACGACCAATTTACAGTTTTAACGGTAAAAACCTTTGGTTGATCAAGTCGGCAGCAGGCAGCGGCAAATTGGCAGGGAAATCTTCAAGATTGAGCTTATGGAACGACTTACGTTCACGTGAGCGCTCTCTAAAATTAAACAAACCCATTATCAATTACGATGAGTAGGTACAATGACTTTATATAAACAGCTTGTGGTCGGGATGGTTGCAGTGTTCATACTGCTGATGACGTCAGTTTTTATGATCGAATTCAATACCACCCGTGGATACTTAGAGGAGCAGCAACGCTCTGAGGTAAGTAATACCATTAATACTGTTGGACTGGCTCTCGCCCCTTACCTAGAAGAAAAGGACAAGGTGGCAGTGGAGTCTGTTATCAACGCCCTGTTTGATGGCAGTTCTTACTCAGTCGTTCGATTGATCTTTCTCGATAGCGGTGAAGACATTCTCCGCTCATACCCTGTAAAGCCAACTGGCGTACCAGAGTGGTTTACCAACCTAAACCTGTTCGAGCCTGTTCATGACCGCCGCGTGATCACCAGTGGCTGGATGCAATTGGCCGAGGTCGAGATCGTAAGTCACCCAGGCCCTGCCTACGATCAACTTTGGCAAGCATTCATCCGCTTACTGAGCATATTTGGCACGATCTTCTTGCTCGGTTTGGTGTCTATCTCTTGGATCCTTAAGCGCGCTTTACGCCCGCTCTCGTTGATCATTACCAAGATGGATCAGATCGCCAAGAATCAGTTTGGCGAACCTCTGGCTCGTCCAAAGACAAAAGATCTCACCTTGGTTGTCGATGGTATCAACCACATGTCGACTCAAGTTGAACTGGCATTTAAAAACCAAGCGAAAGAAGCTCAGAAGTTACGTGAAAGGGCATATATCGACCCTGTATCTCAGCTAGGTAACCGTGCTTACTACATGTCTCAGTTAACTCAATGGTTAGAGGAGTCGAGCTTAGGTGGTTTAGCGGTACTTAAAGCGGAGTTTATCAGTGAAGAGTACGATGAAAAGGGCTATCAAGAAGGTGATGCCTTGGTTCATCAACTGGCTGAACAGCTGCAAGCTTCAATTTCATCTCCAGATATCACCATCGCTCGTATTTCTAGTGACGAGTTCGGTTTCATCATGCCAAACATTGATGAGAGCGAACTGAAACTTGTCGCGAGCAGCATCGTAAACTGTATCCAGAGCCTAGGTTCAGACCCAACAGGCACTGCGAATCCACATATTGCTCTTGGTGTGACCTACAGCAACAAGCGTAAAACCAGTACTGAAATCATGTCGCTGGTGGATAACGCACTCTCAAGTGCCAAGGCGAATCGAGAACTTGCTTACGGCTACGTAACCGCAGACGATCACGGCGCAGTGATGGGCAAACAACAATGGCGTATGTTGGTTGAAGAAGCGATCATCAACGACCTCATTACCTTCCGTTTGCAGGCTGCAAACAATGCCTTTGGTAAAACGTATCACCAAGAGGTGTTCTCTGCGATTGAAAAAGATGGCGTGCGTTACGGTGCTAACCAGTATCTATACGCGCTAGAACAGCTTGAAATGAGCCACATTCTCGACCAATACGTTATTGAGAAGATGGTTGAAAAGCTCAATGCAAAAGAAGTAACCAGCCCAGTCGCTATTAATCTCTCGCCAAGCAGTATATCTCAACCAAGCTTCATCCGTTGGATCGGTAAGACGCTTGAACAGAATGCTTCAATCGCTCACCTGTTGCACTTTGAGATTCCAGAAAACTGCTTCATCAACGTTCCGCACTACACGGCACTTTTGTGTAACACCATTCGCAACGCTGAAGCGGTGTTTGGTGTCGATAACTACGGACGTAACTTCCAATCACTGGATTACATCAACGAATACCGTCCAAGCTATGTGAAGCTAGATTACCTGTTCACACATAACCTTGATGACGAAAAACAGAAGTTTACCTTAACGTCGATCTCTAGAACCGCTCACAACCTAGGCGTCACCACCATCGCGTCTCGAATAGAAACTCAGACTCAGCTAGATATTCTGTCTGATAACTACGTAGAAGTGTTCCAAGGCTTCATTGTTGATAAATAGTTGTAAGGGTTATATCACATGCAAGATCCACTATTGAACTCACTGATCTACGTTAGCCGGTATTACGGGTTAGCTAACTCGCCCGAAGCGTTGATCAATGGGCTACCACTATCCGATGGAAAGCTAACCCCTTTCCTATTCCCACGCTCTGCTGAACGAGCAGGATTAGTGGCAAAAGAAAACCGTTCCGACTTAGAAAAGATTCCTCACCTGATACTGCCTGCGGTCTTACTACTTAAACAAGGTGAGGCGTGCGTTCTCAACAGTATCGATTTAGAGAAGCAAGAAGCGGAAATCATTACTGCGGAAAGCGGAATGGTGCCAATCATCATTCCTGTCGAAGAGCTGAAAGAACAATTCATCGGCCGCTACTTCTTGGTAAAGAAACAGTTCCGTTATGATGAACGTTCACCAGAAGTTCTAAAAACACGTAAAGGGCATTGGTTTTGGAGCACGATTTGGGAATCTAAAAACATCTACCGAGATGTGTTGATTGCCTCCATTCTTATCAACATCTTCGCGATTGCCGCGCCGATGTTTACACGCTTGGTGTACGACAAGGTAGTTCCCAACCTCGCCTTTGAAACTTTGTGGGTGCTGGCAAGTGGTATCTTTGTCGTGTTCCTATTCGATTTGCTGCTCAAATTGATGCGCAGCTACTTCATTGACGTTGCCGGTAAGAAATCCGATATTCTCATTTCCTCCAAACTGTTCAGTAAAGTACTGGGGATTCGTATGGAAGCGAAGCCTGCTTCTGTCGGTGCTTTCGCTAAAAACTTGCAAGAGTTCGAATCCATTCGTGAATTCTTTACCTCTGCAACCATTGGCTCGTTAATCGACCTCCCCTTCGCACTGATGTTCTTAGCGCTAATTTGGTTAATGGCTGGAAACCTTGTGTTTGTTCCCGTTGCTGGCGTGGTCATTTTGATCGTCTATGCATTGCTAATCCAAGGTCCACTGCGCCGTACCATTGAGGAAGGCTCTCGTCTTGCTTCGCAGAAGTACGCGAACTTAATCGAGAGTTTGGCTGGGTTAGAGACGGTTAAGCTGTTCAGTGCGCAAAGCCAATTCCAATTCCGTTGGGAAGAAGCCGTTGCTCACATGGCGAATTGGAATATCAAAAGTCGACGCATCACTGACAGCATCCAAAACACCGCCGGCTTTGTTCAGCAAAGTACTAACGTTGGTATGATCATCTTTGGCGTGTATCTAATTGCAGAAGGTGAACTTACGATGGGTGGCTTGATCGCTGCAACCATGTTGAGCGGCCGAGCGATTGGCCCGCTTGTTCAGCTGTCTTTGCTTTCGACTCGTTACAACCAAGCAAAGTCATCAATGACTCTGATTGAGCAAGTGATGTCGATGCCTGATGAACAAGAAGAAGGTAAACGCTACATTCACCGTCCGATTATTCAGGGCCATATCGCGCTAGATAAAGTGACGTTCCACTACCCAGATTCACCAGTGGCTTCAATTAGAGACTTAACCCTCAATATTAGTCCTGGTGAGAAAGTAGCAATCATTGGTCGTATTGGTTCAGGTAAAACCACACTAGAACGTCTGATTATGGGCCTGTACAAGCCCACAGAAGGCCATGTACGTATTGATGACACGGATATGGAGCAACTGCATCATGTCGACGTACGACGCAATATAGGTTGTGTTCCGCAAGACAGTAACCTGTTCTACGGTTCAGTAAGAGACAACATTACTTTAGGTCGTCCTTTGGTGGATGACCGTGACGTGATGGATGCAGCAAACCGTGCAGGGGTAACCGCGTTTACTCAACAAGATCCTGCAGGTTTGGAACGCCAAGTGGGTGAAGGTGGTGCCTTGCTGTCTGGTGGACAACGTCAGTCAATTGCCATTGCTAGAGCCTTCCTTGGCCGTCCGCCAGTGTTGTTGATGGATGAGCCGACCAGTGCTATGGATAACCGTTCAGAGATGCACATCAAACACCAACTTAACCAATTGCTACCAAGCGAGACGTTAATTCTGATTACACACAAAACGTCGATGTTGGACATTGTCGATCGAGTGATCGTAATGGAGAAAGGCTGCATCATTGCAGATGGTCCTAAAGCACAGGTTCTTTCAGACCTTAAACAAGGCCGAGTGAGAGCGGTTAGCTAAAACGCGCAATCCACCTAAATAAATCATTATCAGTAGAAAGCAAAAGGGGAGCATCAACTCCCCTTTTTCTATTTGTCAGTATCGACACCTAGACAATACGTCACTTTGTGTTCAGCACAAAAGTCTACAAAGCAATATCCTCTTGCTCCATCTTAAACGAACATTGGATCTCGTATTGGTTGAATGAGAAAACACTTCCGCCGTGGGTCCGCTTGGTTGTGACTGTCTCATCACCAAATTGAATCGTCACTCGGGTATACACTTTTTCGTGTACCTCTACCGTGCATTCAGCAAGATTGGTTTCAAACTCTGCTTCGAGTGTATCTAACTGCGACTTTGTGTTTTCAATTGCGAGGTTGTTCTTCTCACGTTGCTGCTCTATTTCTAGGGCTTGCTCTTCGCTTCTCTCTGCTTTCGGGCGCTTCTTAAATTCTAACTCTTGGCGAATCACACCCATGGTTTGCTCTTGCGTATGTTTATAAGTTTCCTTCAGCTCGGCTATCTTTTGGCGGTAGCCATCGTAGCGTGCAAAACCATGTACCTTGGTTGCGGTGTCTCCCTCAACACCTAGGAAGACACATTCTACTTTTCCGCCGACTTTGGCTTCACCACCGCTGAGTGTGCCGTGTTTTTTCAAACTGTCCATCACGATAAGGTTGTTACCACAGCGAATGTCATTACTCATACTGTGCACACCAAGTCGAAGGTCGTTGGCCGTTTGTAGCTCGGCATTCTGTGCATAGCTTGCTGTGATAGAGCCTTTACTGAATACCTTACAACTTTTTGGCTCACCCTCTTTAGTCGTGTGGCCGATAATGCCTTTCGCGACTTTGATATCCCCCTGGGCTTGAACTTCGGCCGATTCGATAAAGCCACCCACCGTAACACTTCCGGTCGCCTTGACGATCATCCCCGGCTCGATGTTGCCAGAGACAAAGACATTACCTTTAAATTTAACGTGCCCAGTTGAGACATCGACGTTGCTGACACATAAGGCGTCATCCACTTCGATGGTTCGGTCTTTAATGATGGGCAATCCAGGGTGCGAGGCGAGTAGTAAATTGGGATCTTCAGGGGAGATGTAAGTGCCCTTTCCAGGCTTGATTAAACTGTCTTGTCCAGGAAGCGGTGGGATAATTCGGCCTTGAACGGTAAAGCCAGCGATACCTTTGGTAGCGGGGGTACGTTTCATTAAGTGATCATTTTGACCAACGGTAATGGTTTGTCCCAAGTCTCGCATATCAATCTTGCCTTCGTCTTTACTGCGAGGCTTTAAGACTTGGCGAGTAATATCTTCAACCAAGGCGGCAAACTTGGCGTCCTTACCTTTTACTGGTTGTGTCCCTTTAGCGACGGGCTGAGTAAACTTTTCCCCGGATTTAAGTTTGCTACTCATCATCAGAACTTTTCTGAGCGCTAACTTATTTATTCCTTTTGTTATTTGAGCTTGAGATAAACACTGAATGATGTCGCTGCCACGCAGTGGGTGTCCATTATAGGGACCAGTAACTACAAGACTCGCCAACATCTCATCATCAGACAGTTCGACCGCAACAGTGGCATTTCGAACTTCGGCAATCAAGATTCCTTCATAAGCTTCACCCTTACCTTCTTTAGCAAGAGTAACGAAACGCAACACCTCTTCTTCGAAAAGAAAATAGTTTGATGCATTCAAAGCTTCTAAGGTTGATGGCAGCGTCTTGTTATCAAAGCTTGCGTCAACCACAGTCCCGGTTGGCAGACATGCCATTACTTGTTGCTTGTCTTCCGACAATGTAACGATGTTATCCCACATTCGAATTGAGTATCCCTAATGACTCAGTTGTTATTCAGTCTATATAATTCATTCTGCGCTGAGTATCACATTATTAGAATAATCAGCGTCACATCACTTACTTTCGATTCTGCAAACATGACTCATAAATAAGACTTACACATTTTATGATCTGCTTCGCCTTTACAAATACATAGGGAAGTTTTTTCAATATATTTCGTGTGATTGAATGTTAATTCGATGTAGGGCTAGATAGTAAAGGCGAATAGCTTTAGAAGATTAAAGGCTGTCATGGAGAGATGAAACAGAAGTGATGTAACAGATAATCAGGGTAAAAACGGATTTGAATATGGAGCTTCAGTTTACAGTGTAAATCCAAAATTCTAATTTACACTGTAAATCTAATTTGTAGCGGTCAGTCTATTTAAATGATGGATAGCCTATTTACACTGTAAATTTGACAGCAGAGCATCGACATCTTTACGAAACTGAATCTCTGCTTGTTTGCGACCAACAAGATTAAACTGTTCGACACAAGTCCCCCACTCTTTCTGCTGAACAACCTTTGCGATGAGTAAGTCAGAAATACCTATGTTTCGGTCGTTACTGAGTAGAATCAAGTTCAGTACGCTAAAACTAATCGCATCATAACTGTTGCCACCGTTCACGTAATTTCTAACTAACTGAGTTTCAAACTCGCTAACAGTATCGACACTCTTTGGCAGCAGTTCGCGCACCATATCGGTTTCAAGTGAAACCAAAGAACCTGAAACAAGAAAACAGTAACTACGCTCGAAGTGATTTTGAACTTGATTTATCCAGCGTTGAGAGTTTGAGTTAAGCGCCTTAACCATCAGAACCGAGTGGCAGCCGCTGGCCTGATCTCGCTGGTGGCCGATGTGGACAGCTTCAAATTCACTACCACGCCAAAAAGAAATCAATTCGCTGGTCGCGCCAAAACTTGTCGCCAGATAATCTGCTTGGCTGGTTTGCTGTGATAACTGAGCCAACATCCAACGGCCAATACCCAAGCCTTGATGACGAGCTGAAACAGCAATGCGCATAACTCGAAGGCACCGACTGGTCGCCGCCGGAGTACAACCAAGTTGGTTTGCCAGTAATACAGGAGCAAGGTGACCTTGAGGCCTGCGTTTTCCAAGTTGAATTTGAGCAATCAACTCGCTGTCCAAACCACCCTCTTCCGTCACTAACATACAACCTAAACATTCATCCTGCTGCCAAGCGGCGTACAAACGGATTGCTGGGTTGTAGAGAAACTGCATTAAATCGTTCGGCGAGGTCTGATAGTGCGCATCCACAAGAAGAGAAAAACATTGTTGTAGCTGCTCAGGATTAGCCAAGCATTCTGCTTTTGATAACTCGACCAAGTTTAATTGGTTGATTGCCTCAGCAGAAAAGCCATCGATTTCATCAACCGCCGATTCACTGAGTGATGCGTCATTACCAAGTAGGAAGCAATCAAACAACCAAGCTTCTAGCGGATCGTTGTTATTCCAACGAATCGGTTGTTCGAGCTTAAAGCCTTTCCACCCCGGACGATGCTCAGAAAGCCAAGACTCAAACTTAATACCGAACCCTCGTCCACTGCCTTCGTAACCGTGTACCGTGGTTGAAAAGACCATACGGTGATAGATGTCGACCATGGATTTAAGCATCGGAATTGGAATTGCAGCTGCTTCATCAACCAATAACAGATCGCAATCAGGCTTAGATTTAAGTAATTCATCTGCTGCGACGAATCTTAAACTGCCACCTTGATGACGAATGTGAGTAGCGTTTACCACTTCGCAAGATTCTAACCCTTGGCTGGCATGAGAAAATACCGGCTCTACCGCTTTCACTGAAGGCGCGGTAACAATTATATTAAACCCGTGACGCTCAACTAACAGTTGCGCTGCGGCAATACCCAATGTCGAGCTTTTACCACGCCCTCTATCCGCAGTGAGAATCAAAGGACGTTTACGATGTCCAGACACCACTTTTTTGACTAATTCAACAGCCGTGTTTTGCTGTTCAAATTTATCCAATCCGTTTTGGGCGCTTTGCATCTGAGGAAGAGCGTGAGTTGCTTGAACTACATCGCCGGCTTCATTGTGTTGTGAAACAGAAATCAGTTTATCGAAATGACGTTTTAACCAACGTTGGCCAAAGCTTTCACTATCTTCAGAGGCATTAACTTTTGGCGGCAACACCAACAACAACCCACCACCAACTAACGAACCCAACGCGGCACTAAAACCATTCGCATCGAACTGCTCTCTAAAATCACAAACAAGAACTTGGCACTCACGACCAAGCAGTTGTTGGCCTTTTTTTACTGGAGCATGAATCACACCTTCAAATGGCGTACCGCCAACCTGGAAGATGCTCGGAGTGTTTGAATCTTGAAGGAAGGTAAAAACAGCAGAGTTTTGCCAATCAAAATCGCCATCAAAGACCACGCCGTAACGGTGATCGTTATGCTGAGCAATATTAGAAAGTGTATGTAGAAAAGTGTTGGTTGGGTTTGTCATAGTTAGCGTCCAGATTCATCTAAACACAGTTTATCACAGCCAAATAAAAAGCCGCATAAAGCGGCTTTAGAGGAGTAATGAAAAGTCGTCGACTTAGTCGAGCTTCGATTGTACGAAGGCGAGGATTTCTTCCATTGTTGAATCATCAACTTTCTTAAGGTTCAACGCCAAGTTTGAACCCTTGCGGCTGTATGATACGCGGCCCTTAATAAGCTCAACTTTTGGAGAAGCTTTCTTCGCTGGCGCTGGCGCCAATTCAAGAATCCAACCTTCCAATGTTTCGGTCACGTCTTTGGTTAGACGAGTTACGCCTTGAGCTTCGCTACGCTGCCATACAAAACCTTCAGAAGCATCACACTTAGTCAGCAGTGTTTGCTGCTGTTCACTCGTCAATCCACCAAACTGCTTGTGCAGTTTAACAATAGTTGGACGACCAAGGTCGCTCACATTTGGGTAAGCTTGTAGCAATTCAAGTGGTAGAGCAGCTGCTTTCAATGCACCACTCACTAAAGCTTCACTGCACTGGAACATTTTCGCCAGTGCTTTCTGATCTTCAGCTTCGCCTTTATCCAGCTTCGCTTGCATCTCTTTGCCCTTCTCGTAAAGAGAAAGCGGTTTATGAGCGTTAGCTACGTCTGATAGGAACTTAGCGTGTTCGCCGTTAATGTTTTCAGCAACATAGATTAGGAACTCTTTGTCAGCCAAAATACATGACATACGACGACGGCTACCATCAAGAACTTCAATCTTACCGTCTTTGTTCTTACGACCAACCGCTGGGTATTGCTGACCACGTTCTTTCAATGTTGTAAGAACATCAGAAAGCGCGTGCTCGTTTAAGAAAGATTGCTCACGAGCGTTCTCTTCAAAAACAACCGTTCGAGTAGCCACTTCAGCCGCAGGAATTCGAACCAATTCAAATGAAACCAAATCTTCGCCAGCAACAGAAAGCTCAATCACTTGAGCCTGCTCTTTTGCCGCTGTTTGCGCTTCTTGTGGTGTTGCTACGCGACGTTTGTTTGCTTTACCAAATAGCTTTGCATTTAAGTCAGATGTTTTAATTGCCATTGTTGTTATCCCTGATTAAGTGAAGGCCAGTTGCTATGTAATACGCGCTCTAATTCTAGAGCACTTTTTTGTACTGCGTCTTGAGCAACAGCTAGAGTTTTCTTACCGCCCTCAAAGTCGCTCACCGTTAGATCGAAAACCGTGCTGTAAGTGTCGGCACAGGTTTCAAAAGCACGGCTTCTTGGAATGGTTGCCATCATTACTTGGTCATTCAACAGGTAGTTCATTTCCGTCAGAACTGACACCTGTTTCTTGTTGTCGTCTTCAAACATGGTTGGCATTAGACGAACAAATTCGAGCCCTTTCCAGTCATCCGGGAACATTTCGTAAACCGTTGGTAAGTGCTGGAAGAAGTTAACCGTTGAAGCCCAATCCAAACGCTTAGCTGCACATGGAATCAGAAGTGCGTTCGACGCGTACATTGCATTCCATACTAGAGGGTCAACGTGCGGGCCGGTATCAATCATAATCACATCGAAGTCATCGGCGATTTTGTCGATAAGCTTCTCTTTTAACAGACGAACAATATCAAGTGACTGATCTTGTGAAAGGCTTTGCCACGCTTCAGCGTTAAACATCGCATCTTCTGGGAAAGCAGAAATTGTCTTCAGGTTTGGATACTGAGTTGGCAATAGTACGTTCTTACGAAGAAACTCTAGATCGACATCTTGGCCTTCAGGCACGTTGTCCAACATGATATCGACGGCAGAATAGATGCTGTCGTGCTCTGCCCCACTAATTTGTGGATTTAGGAACAGACGCAAAGAGCCCTGTGGGTCCAAGTCAATCAGACAGATACGGTAGCGCTTATCCAAATTCAGAGACAAACAAGCGGCTAAATGAACCGCTGTCATTGATTTACCCGTACCACCCTTCTGGTTTTGTACGTTGATAATCCATGGCTTATTGTCAGCGTGCTGCTTACGTTCATGGAACTTTGGCACTTCTGCCGCGTCCATCAACATGTGAGCTTCTGTCAATGAAATCGAGTAATGATTGGCGTTGTTCTTTGTAAACTGATGGCCATCAGCTTCAAGTTTAGTGATCGCTTCATCGAGTTTACGACGCGTTAAACCAGAACGAGTCTCCATCATAGCTTTAGACATTGGAGGGAAATGTTCATCACTTCGCTCTTCCAAAATAATCTCAATTCGGTCAGCCTGAACTTGTTGAGTTTGTTCGGCTAGCTGATAGAGCTTATCAATCGTTTGTTCTCTTTTCATTGCCAGTTTCCGTAATGATTAACTAAGTACAAATTGTACAGCGATTAACAACAAACACAACAAAAACATGAACATACATTTATGAGTAAAATCACATAAAATAGACCGCGTTTTTACAATTTGATGAAACATCGCCTTAGACAAACACAAAAATGACTGTTTCTATCATGAATAACCATGCTATTTCTAGTCTACATTTTAAATGTTACAGCATCACTTATTTACAATGTAAATGGAATTTCAACGAAAAACCTTCGGAACGATTGAAATACAACCGTAGATTACGGTTGGTGTGATTTGCATTCGAATTTATAGATTTTCAATCCAATAAAAATTAAAAAACACTCAATGACCAAAAAATTCAAAACAGAAGAGAAGATGGGGTGTCAAAAAACAACAGAGGATTGGAACTTAACCGGAAGAATGATCATGGAGCACATCCAGTGTAAGATAATTGATAACGCCAAATTATGAAGCATGATCAAGGCGTAAACTGAGCAATATTGATCCGAGCAACTGCAGATTGAAAATGATCAACCTCCGGAAAAATGATCAAGTAAACATAGTTCCGGAAGCATGTAATTTATGAACTAAGTTACGGACAAATGCTTTTGGAATGGGGATTCAACGCCTATAAGGGCTCAATGATTGAAAATTCAATCGACACAGACCAAGAATACACAAACATGACAATTTCATGATCATGCTTCCTAGTTAAGACCCACCCGCTCTAAATACATCAAAGCAATCCATTTCCAGCGGATACAGACTAAATTTTGCACTCAATAGGGTAGGAACGATAAAAAAGTATGCTCTCTTGATCATTGTTCCGATAGATTGGCCACCACAAGTGTCCACTTAGACAAGTCAAAAGCTACTTAGAAACCGATGTTGAATTCCGATCTGTGGATAAGCTGTATAAGTATAATGATCATGCTTTCGAACCAATAATGATCATGCTTACAATGACTTAATGATCATCGTTCTGATGTTCTGTGATCATGCTTTCTTAAGTTTAATGATCATAGTTTCGGAACCTTTATGATCATGCTTTCCAAGGCGATTTATTTTAATGCTTTAAATTCAGCTACTTATAAGCAAAGTTACGTCCAGATCATTAGATCACTTAATCATTTAAGATCATATTAATCAAAAAGATCAGTTATTTAAAAGCCAATAAATTCTCTTTATTTATGATCATTCTTTCTTTATCATTCAGGAACTATAGTGAAATTACGGTTAGTGTGATACGGATCAAAAATGAAACCAGAAGAGAAATTGTTAATTAAGGCACGAAGCCACAAAGATGGTCATTTATTTGAGGTATCTGAAACAGCCGTTGAATGGATAGAACAATATCAACACTTCAAAGGTGTCACCAAAAGCATAGTTGAGCTTCTTAACCTAATTTCACTTCGTGGGTTTAGCAGTAAAGACGGGTACGTTTCCACCACTGAGATTATTGAATCAACCGATGGTCAAGTCACTCGCGCAGCCTTACAGCAAAGGCTGAGAGCTGCAGTTAATATCGGATTGTTCAAACAAATCCCCGTTCGCTTTGAAGAAGGCCTTGCTGGTAAAACCATGTTGCATCGCTTTGTGAACCCAAACCAATTGATATCGGTGCTGGGTGCCACCAGTTTAGTGACAGAAAGCGTGAAGCAAAATGAAAAGCAAAAGCGCTCTAAAGCCCTAGCTCAAACCAAAGTAAACAAGCGCTTACTGAATGAACATGGGTTGAATACCCCACCAACGATGAAAGATGAAGCGGATCAATTCATTGTTTCGCCAACCAATTGGGCGGGGATTATTGATCAAGCGTTAGCGCCACCTAGAACTCGTAAGAGCTACCAGAAATCCATGGTTTCGATCTCTGGCACTCGCGCTGTGATCGAGACACGATCTTCTAAAAATATCATGACCGTTGACGATCTGATGACGCTATTCGCGTTATTCACTCTCACCGTTCAATATCATGATCATCACCAAGATGATTACCATCTAGACGCGAAACACACGCCAAACAAAACACCACTCTACATCACTGATATTTTGTCTTTACGTGGCAAGAAAGACAGCGGCCCTGCACGTGATTCTATCCGCGACAGTATTGATCGTATCGAATTCACGGATTTCCAACTGCACGAGCTTACAGGCCGTTGGCTTAGTGAGAACATGCCAGAAGGCTTTAAGAGTGATCGTTTCCGATTCTTAGCTAGAACCATTACCGCATCGGAAGAAGCGCCTACAGAAGGCTCTGACGGCGAAATTCGCATTAAACCGAACCTATACATCCTGGTTTGGGAGCCTTCGTTCTACGAAGAGCTGCTGACGCGTGACTATTTCTTCCTATTTCCGCCAGAAATCCTGAAGCAACATACCTTGGTCTTCCAAATGTATTCGTACTTTAGAAGCCGCATGGCACGTCGTCATTCAGATAGCATGTTGCTCAGTGAGCTCAACCAGAAATTGGCGCGTAACATCGATTGGCGTCGTTTCTCGATGGATCTGATCCGCGAGCTCAGAAAGCTGGGTGAAGTCGGGGATCAAGAAGATACCTTCCTGGTTAATCTTTGGGGTTATCACTTGACGATCACTGCGTTGATCGAAAAAGGGAAAACGACCGATTATCAGGTAGATATCAAATGTAATGTGGAAGAGGTCTTACGTTACTCAAGAGCGCGTACCACTAACGCGGGTAAGCGTAATATGGCACCAACGCTGCCGAACCCACTTCGTAACGAAATGGTGTCTAAGCAGAAACTGGAAGAGCTGTCTGAGATTATCGACGGTGAGTTTGAGCCAATTCAGCGTAAAGCACCGTCGCCAAGAGGCAAATTGGGACGTCGAGTTAAGCAGCGTAAACACTCTGTTGAGATCAACGCTGATGAGATCATGATTACTCTCTCTAAATATACCTCTGCAGAGGCTCTAGAACGCAGCATAACGGCTTTATCTGCTATGACAGGGCACTCACATGCCTCAATCAAAGAAGAGTGCTCAGAGCTCATTGAGAAGCTTGATTGGTTGAGAGTAGGGGAGGACGTTATCCCATACGAAACACTGAGTCGCTTGATTGAGCTATATAACGACCGAGATAGCACCAGCAATCGACATCTGTCCATTGAACGTTTGATCTCTGGTTTAGCGGTGCGTCGTAAAGTGTGTAAACAAGTTCATGAAGGTCATTTAGACGAAAACGTGTTCCTTGCGCTCGATGAAATGGCGATTGGCCACTAGTCATTATCCTATCGCGATAAGCCTGTTTTACCGTCGCTGAATGGATAGTTTTGAACACATTAGGTGCTGATTAAAATCGCACCTAACGCTGACAAAGTGATGACAAAGTAGCGCATCTAGTTGATTATTATTTATCCCGAATAGACAACCTTTGTCCTTTCTTGTGATTAATAGATTGGCTCATATTTTGTTACATCATACTGAATAGATTTTTGCGAGTTCCCAAGGGACTCGCTTTTTTTTGCCTAAAATTCAGTCAATCATTAAAATTCAATAGCTTACAGAGTTAAACGCCGAAGCATGATCAAGGCTCGATCATGCTTTCTACGGATCTAGCTCTGGTGAGATTCTGATTTGATGCTTGATCGAGAAGGGCTTGATCAGTGGAGATGGCGTTGAATAATTCCTTGATCATCGTTTCGGGGATGGGTTGCCATAAAGCGTACATGCGACTCGATCAATTTTTCAGACTCTGCTTTCCAACGTGGTTCTTGCTGTTGGTTCGTAAACTCCAAAGCCAATACACACAAGTGTTGTAGCCGCTGTGTACACCACTCTTGCAATCCTGCTTCTGATTTTGGGTCACATGACACCGCTTGCAGCTTACTGTAGGCAAACATTAGGTATTGGTAGGCTTTATCTTGATGGCTTGAGCTGCTGGCCTCCTGCGAAGCCAACTCCGGATTCGATGAATCCGCGAGGTGGCGATAGAAAGTAAAGATTCTCAGGCATCCGTCTAGCCAACATGCGATGCCTTTGCTCTGCTCATCCGTGATCAATGGCCCCCAGAGCGCATCTGGAGGCGTTAAGATCAAAGGTTCTAACCGGTCCACTTGATCATGCTTTCGGTCTTTGTACCAATCTCCGATCCGCTCTAACCAAGTGTCTAGTTCATTCATGCAACGTTATCCCACTGTTTTACAAAGTGATTATCAGAAACTTGTTTGATTTCATGCTGTATTTCACTGCTCTGCTCTCGAATACGATCAGCGTCTATTGAATAGTTTGGCTCATTTTTGACGAGTTCGCCAAATGGCAGATCGGGATCTGGTACCACAGAGATCAACAACTTAGTGTACGGGTGTTGTGGATTGGTCAAGATCGACTGGGTTGATCCCCACTCGACGATCTGCCCTTTGTACATCACCGCCGTCTCTTCAGCGATGTAATGTGCCGTGGCAAGGTCGTGGGTTATGTACAAAAAGCCTATGCCTAACTCTTTCTTCATTTTTTGCATCAAGTTCAACACGCCAAGTCGAATCGAAACGTCCAACATCGAGGTGGGTTCGTCAGCAAGAATAACCTCAGCGCCAACGGCCAGTGCTCTGGCTAGGTTAACCCTCTGTCTTTGGCCCCCACTGAGCTCGTGCGGGTATTTGGCGAGCGTTTCGATGGGTACTCCACCAGCGTTAATAACTCTTTGAGGCGTTCTGTGAGAGCCTGTTTAGTGGCTACCTGTTTATGGATCTTAAGTGGGCGCGTTAAATGGTGCTCAATGGTGTGAGTGGGATTAAGTGAACCAAAGGGGTCTTGAAACACCATTTGCACACGGCTGCGATAATCCAAGATATCTTTACGGCTTTTCAGCGTAGAGATGTCTGCCTTTGAACAGTATCTCTCCCTCTGTCGCAGGGTAAACCTTGGTCATCAATCGTGCGCAGGTGCTTTTCCCGCAGCCTGATTCTCCGGCTAAGCCGAAAATCTCGCCTTAGCCTATGTGAAAGCTAACGGATTTGATTGCATTGAAAGAGGGGAAAATGAGAGTTGGATCAAACCACATTTCTTATGGGTAATCTTTTAAATATAATTGCAGAAAATGGCTTTGGCAAAGTTTAAATGAGGCATTTATTAATTAGCTTTGTGAAGCGTCGGAATCATCACACTTCAGTACAGAATTTCTTAACAAGCGAAAAAGCATTTGCTACAGATTACCTGTCCATTACATGGTGCTTTTCGGAGGAAAACATGTCCATTAATTCTATCAACCATGATGAAATGACAAATATTGCAAACAAGTGGGATGCTGAAGAAGAAGTATCTTTCAAACCAGAAAAGAAAATGAAGTCTGCTGAAGCTCGTCGTCGTATCGAGACTCTAAGAGAAATTAGAGAAAGCGGTTTGAGTCTGGAAGAAGCGAGGGAGCTAGGTCTTATTCACTAATAATCCCCATTGCATTTAGAAGGGTGGCACAACGCCACCCTTTGATTTATAAGTGTTTTTTCATGTTTCCTATCCAGATTTAATCAACTCCTTGATTCTTTGGCTCACTGTTCCGTTTAGCCTATCCCTTGTGATATTACGCTTTTCAGATGAAAAACACGCACATGGCATACTCTTGAACTAAGTTGTTTGACAGTCATATTCAACGCCACTAATTTTAAAGTTAAAGCAAAAATATGCGATGTCGTTGGTAAGGAGAAGGCTATGTCTAATTCTGTGGCTCAAGCTAAAGAAGTGCTGTTTTACGAACCCGAAGATCCGAACGGATACCTGTCAAATTTTGCCGCTTGTCCTATCAAGGTAGGTGATCAAGTTTGGGCAACCAGCGAACATTATTATCAAGCGATGAAGTTTGCCTCCGAAGCGCTACGTAATACCATTTTGGAAGCCAGTACACCTGCTGAAGCGTTCTCTTTAAGTCGTGACTACGAAGACCAAGTTCGCGAAGATTGGTATGACATTCGTGTTGAAGTGATGCAGTTCATCGTCACCGAGAAGTTCAGACAGAATCCACAGTTTGCGCTGTTTCTTACCAATACCGGAGATTCGGTGATCAAAGAACATTCGCACAAAGACCACTTCTGGGGCGATGGCGGCGATGGAACCGGCGAGAACCATTTGGGTAAGATTCTGATGGCAGTGCGTCACCAGCTTCGCACTCAGCAACTGCATTTGATTGCTTCGCACTGATTCGTCGATTCAGATAGCGGCATGCTTATGATTACTCCTTAGACGTATTTAAAAGGCCGCCCTGCTATCTAGTATGAAGCAGGGCGGCCTTTTCGGTTTTAGAGAGTCAGGCATCAACGAGAGTTAACGTACGTGACTAAGCTATCCGTTGCTAAGTTCTAAGTTACGCTGGTGCTATAAGTAACTCTGTACGATGTCGTCAAGCTGTCCATCGTATTTCATTTGGTCTAGGCGTTGGTTGATGAAGCTTTGCAGTTTAGGATCCATCTCAGGGTCAAACGCCAAATGGATAGGGTAGTTATTGATGACAGAACCAAACTCTTGCATCTGGTAATCATCAATACTCAGTTTTTGTTCGTTTAGGTTGTATTTGATTCGTGATTCCATTTCCACAAACACGGTGTCGCCAGGTGCTCGGTTCAGGACACGAAACGCAGCAGTGTAATCTTTTACTCGAATCTCGTTGAGCTTGCCCTGTTGGATATAAGGTTCCAAGTTCGGATACTCAAATCCTTTCAGCAATACCACGGCTTTCCCATCGAGATCATCGATTGTATTGAACTCAAATGGCTTTTTACCGCTGCTGAGTAATACGTGTTTTACATTGTAAATCGGGTCTTCAGATAGGTTCGCAGATTGAATATTCCCCCAACTAGGGCTGCCATAGGTAACCCAGTTTGGATTCTCTCTCGCATCGAGCTTGTCGATCATTCGATTAAAAGGGTAGGTGTGGTAGTTGATCTCATATTGGCTGTCATCAAACACGGCTTCCACAATATCTGAAACAATTCCTCTGTGAGATGACCCGTCAGTTTCGATTTGAAAAGGTTGCGCTTGGCTCGCAATAATGTAGTAGTGAAGAGGTTCGCTTGCAGAAGCATAACTGCTTGAAAACAAACTGACTATGGATGCAACGATAAGATGTTTTTTCATAACCTTCCCTAGTTATTTGATGAATGACTACTATTATACTAGTTGAGTAATTGTAGTTTGCTAGGATAACAATAATGGTAATTTGTGTATGGTGACAAAAGGAAAACGCTACGTTGGACTCTCCCGACAGTTGATCGGGATGATAATAGCGATCAGTACCTTATTCACAGTTATAGTGACAGGTCTCGGGTTGTATGTAGAGTACCAAAGTCGAGTTTCTTTTATCAGCTCTCAGATCGAGCAGGTCAAGGCTGGCTACCTTTCTGGTTTAACGGCAAGTTTGTGGGTTGAAGATCGAGAGCAATTGTTTGTGCAAGCCGAAGGCATCTCTCGCCTCCCTTCGGTCAGTTACCTTCTTATCGAAAGTCCCGATGAAAAAATTCTAGAGTTAGGTCAAAAGACCGAAGGCCAATCTTATTCTCAGTCTTGGGAAATGGTGCACCAGATGGGCGGCACAGACTTCCCGTTGGCGACGCTCACGGTGCAATCAGACTTGAGCATGATCCTAGATGACTTTGAAGAACGAGTGTTATTGTTGCTCGCCTTCGAAGCCGTTAAAATCTTCTTGTTGTCTCTGGTATGTTTAACCATCGTCTATCGTCTTGTCGTAAAACGTTTGATGACCATGTCTTCCCAAATCAACCAGCAACAGGTCGAAGACAACAAACCGCGCTTTATAACGCCAACTCACTCTACTTACAAAGATGAGATATCGACTCTAGAGAGTAGCTATAACCGATCGGTAGAACGTATTCGTCAACAATATCAAGAGCTGGAAAAAGCTAAAGATGTTGCTGAGGTGGCCAACCGTAATAAAAGTGAATTCCTTGCCAATATGAGTCACGAAATCCGTACCCCAATGAATGGGATTATCGGGTTGTCGTCTTTGCTCTCTGAAATGGATATGCCGAAAGAGCAAAAAGAGTATATCAACATGCTCAACACCTCTTCGCTTACTTTGCTCGACTTAATCAATGACATTCTCGATTACTCGAAGATCGAAGCGGGGCGACTAGAGCTTCAGCAAGAGCCGATGAAAATGATGGGCATTGCGGCCGACGTTGAATCAACCTTCCGAGTGAAAGCGGAACAGAAAGGGCTTCGATTCCAATTAGCGATCGACCCTAAGATCCCAACCATGGTGATTGGCGACGGTACTCAACTAAGACAAGTCCTAAATAACTTAGTAGGTAACGCGATTAAATTTACCGAGCACGGCCACGTCACGCTCTCACTTCGTTTGGAAGAGGTGGTTGAGCCTGAGCAAAAACTCAGAGTGAAATTCGAGGTTGTCGACAGCGGTATCGGTATTGCAGAAGACAAACAGAAATCGGTGTTCGATAAGTTTCAACAAGCCGACGGCAGTACCACACGTATTTACGGAGGCACAGGGCTTGGTCTAACAATATGCGAGAAGATCGTGACATTGATGGGCAGCAAGCTTGAACTCACCAGTGTTGAAGGTAAGGGCAGTACCTTCTTTTTTACGGCTGACTTTGACCCGTGTTTAGAAGCCGATGAAAGCAATATCGATTTCAATAAGGTTTCGGTTCTGCATGTGGATGATAGCCAGCTGAACATGCGCATAACGTCTACACAGCTTCAATCCTTTGGCGTTAAGTCTGAGTGCTGTGAAACGGCAAACCAAGCGTTAGAGTTGGTTTCAGAGTCTGTGGCTCAGTCATCACCTTATGATCTCGTGCTGATAGACAAAGTAATGCCGTCCGTTGATGGCTTTCAACTGGCGAGAAGCTTAGTTGAACGCTTTGGTAGCGAGTGTCCTAAGTTAGTGATGATCTCTGCTGACCCCAGAAAGCAAGATGAAGCTCGTGCGAAACAAGTCGGTTTTGTTGCCTACATTGCGCGTCCTTACCAAGATAATCAGCTTAAATGGACCATCAGTGAGGTACTCGCGAGAGGGGCTGATACTTCAGTCTTTACCTATCCGAACAGAGGAGAGGTTGCGTTTAAAGACAATGAACCTGTGCCGTTAAGTAAACCTGCAGCGGTTGTTAAAGATGCTCTCATTGTCTCTGTAAACGCCACACCAGCCGATAAACAAGCTCCAATTCAAGCAGAGTCAAAACCTGTCGCAGTTGCCGGAGAATTTAGTGGTACAGTTTTAGTTGTTGAAGACTCGCGAGTAAACCAACAAGTCGCCAAGATGATGCTCAAGAAGCTTGGCTTTGAGGTTGATATTGCCGACAACGGTGAAATTGGTGTCGAGAAATTCAAAGCCAACGAATACGAGATGATTTTTATGGATTGTCAGATGCCGGTTCTCGATGGCTTCGAAGCGACCAAGCAGATCCGAGCGCTCGAAGAAGGGGCTGCAAAGCATATTCCAATCATTGCGCTGACGGCCAACGTCGTGCAGCGAGACAAGCATTTGTGCTTCGATGTAGGCATGGATGAGTTTTTACCTAAACCGGTTAACCAAGGCAAACTGAGAGAGATCGTAGCGAGTTTCTTGTCGAAAGAGACGGAATCAAACAAAGAACATGAGCAGCAAATTGTTTAGTTGAGTATCTCTAATCTTACTTTCATTAAAAGAGTAATGAGGCGAATTAGACATAGTCTTTTATGCCGTTGGTTATATTTGAAGTATCGTGTGAAAGAAATGATAAAGGTGGCCTGAAAAGACCACCTTTTTTGTATGTGTCGGTTTGAACTTAATCTCTATCGATTGCGAACGCAGACCATGCTTGACGTGTCGGCATCACTTCGACTCGGTTAATGTTGATGTGATCTGGCAAGGTTGCGATATAAAACATCTGCTCGGCAATATCCTCTGCTGACAACGGTGTAGTGCCTTGGTAAAGGTTGTCTGAAGCCGTCTGGTTACCTTTAGTTCTTACAAGAGTAAATTCCGTTTCTGCAATACCAGGGGAGAGGTCAGTCACTCGTACCCCTGTGCCTTGTAAGTCACAACGTAGGTTGTAACTGAACTGCTTTACGAACGCTTTGCTGGCACCATACACATGGCTTCCTGGGTAAGGCCACTGTCCGGCGATTGACCCAACATTGATGATTGAGCTTCCTGCGCCTTTTTTAATTAACGTAGGCAACAGCGCATGAGTAACATTAACCAAGCCTGTGACATTGGTATCGATCATAGTGTGCCAGTCTTTCAAGTCCACATCAGGCGCGCCTTCTGGTGCCAAAGCTAACCCAGCATTATTGACCAATGCGGTAATCGATGAAAATTCAGCGGGTAATGAATCAATGGCTTGTTTTACGGCGTCTGCGTCTCGAACGTCGAGTTGAATTACATGCACAGGCACCGTTAATTCTTCCTTTAGGTCGAGTAGCCTTTCGATTCGACGACCAGACAGCACTAACGACCAGTTATCTTCTGCGAAACGTTTTGCTGCCGCTTTGCCGAAACCAGAGGTTGCCCCTGTAATGAACGCTATCTTATCCATAAATACATCCTTCTAATTTGAAATTAACATAAGTAGTGCCATGCCGATCAAAATCGGCGCGGTCGTTGTTTTTGCAGACAAGTTCGGTACTGATAGATACAGTTTTTGCCCCAGTACATTGCCAATCAAAGCTGCCGGTAATAGCCATAAACCTGTGATGAACGATTCTTGGTTAAATGCGCCAATCCATATGAAGCCGATCAGTGAAATCGCTGAACTCAGCAGAAAAAACACAATCGCGGTGGCTCTCTGTTCACTGGTTTTAATGGTCAGGTTCATCAAATACGTCACTAATGGCGGACCTCCAGAAGAAGCGGTGGTCATGCTAAACCCCGAAATGGCTCCCGCCCAAAACGCGTGTCGTTGGTGCAACCAAGTGAGGCGTAAGTCCAAAATAATCAGCGTGCCAGCGACCAAAGACATCATCGCGATAAAGGCCTTCAAGCCTGATTCCGATATCGTGCTAATGAAATACAGCGAGAAAGGCACCGCAACCAACATGCCAATACACAGCGGCGCAATAAGCCGGATATTGATGGTAGTTTTACTTCGCTTGAGCAGAGGAAAGGCACTTAAAAAGTCCAACAAGATAGCGATGGTTACCGCTTGCAATGGTGGAACAATAAAGCTGAGGGAAAGCGCTACGATAATCGCAAACCCAAATCCTGAATAGCCTCGAACTACTCCTGCAAACAGAATCAATGTCATCGCTAATCCTAATTCCACTCTTGCTCACCTCTTTGCTTTTGATATTGCTGCTGCGTTAATTAGCGTTCGATGAGACCTGTCTCGTCTGCCTTTCAATCTATTCACACCTAAGAGTTTTGAATAGAGCCAGATCGACGATTGGATTGGGTCAGGCTGTTTGTTGGATCGGGGATGAGACTTGGGCTGATGTACTGGCCCAATGTTTTGTTGAAACTGACACTATGACCTCCGCCCTGTTTGGGATGAAGATTATTCCATCCGATAGCGCAGCCTTTTCAATGTCGTGTTTTGTGTCTTTCATTCTCGAAGACGAGCCAAGCACGAGCGGCTGTGAATCTAGTGTTGTTAATGGAGACGATGAAATGGAAGTATCAACAGAACAGCTTGTGAACCAAGATATTATCGACCTCGACAAGAGCGTATTTCATTCTTGGTCGATTCAAGAAGCAGCGGAGCCTATCGCCATTGCGGGTGGGCAAGGATGCAAAATGTGGGACTACGAAGGTAAAGAATACCTTGATTTTAGTAGCCAACTGGTTAACACCAACATTGGTCATCAGCATCCACAAGTGATCAAAGCGATTAAAGATCAGGCTGATTCATTAGTGACCGTTGCCCCTGCGACCGCCAACCTCACTCGTGGTTTGGCGGCTAAGCGTATCTTGTCGAAAGCGCCAAGCTCGTTTAAGAAGGTGTTCTTTACCAATGCAGGGGCAGATGCCAACGAAAATGCGATTCGCATGGCGCGACAATTCACAGGGCGCGACAAGGTGCTATCTGCTTACCGTTCTTACCATGGCAATACAGGTACTGCTATTGCTGCGACGGGGGATTTTCGTCGAATTCCAAACGAGTATAGCCGTGGGCACGTTCACTTCTTCAATCCATTTCTCTATCGAAGCGAATTCAACGCGGCGACTGAGGCAGAAGAGAGTGAGCGTGCCCTGCAGCATTTAGAGCGAGTGATTGAATGCGAAGGACCAACGGCGATTGCGGCGATTATCCTAGAGACGATTCCGGGAACGGCTGGTTTTCTCATTCCGCCCAAAGATTACCTTATCGGCGTGCGTGAGCTGGCAACCAAACATGGCATTCAGTTGATATTCGATGAAGTCATGGTCGGCTTTGGCCGCACGGGTAAGTGGTTTGCGTTTGAGCACTTTAATGTAGTGCCGGATCTGATTACTTTCGCGAAAGGGGTGAACTCGGGTTATGTGCCGGCTGGTGGCGTGGTGGTCAGCGAACCGATCGTTGAGTACTTTAAGTCAAACTTCTTTATGGGCGGCTTAACGTACTCAGGTCACCCTTTGGCGATGGCTTCTATCGTTGCAACGCTCGATGTGATGGAGCAAGAGGGCATTGTCACACATGCTGATAACGTCGGTAACAGCGTTCTAGGGCCGCTCCTACTGAGCCTTCAAGAGTTGCACCCTATGATTGGTGATGTGCGCGGTAAAGGGATGTTCTGGGCGGTTGAGCTGGTGGAAGATCGTGAAAGTAAAACACCTTTAAGCAATGAAAAAATGGGGCAATTGAAAGCGCAATTGACCAAGCGAGGCCTGTTGACCTTCATTGTGAATAACCGCATTCACGTTGCGCCACCTTTGGTTATTCAGCCAAGCGAGATAAAGAAAGGCGTTAAGATCATTGATGAAGTGTTGTTTGAGCTCGCTTCTTAAGCCTCCAATAAGATAGCCAACACAGCAACTAAGGCACTTTGACAAAGGATTCCCCGTTCTTTTCAACGTGCCAAACCTAACCTTCAGAAACGACAAAAGAGCATCGATTGATGCTCTTTTTACGTTTATCCACAGAATCACTTTGGGCAAACAGCTTTTGAGTGATGCTAGATCTTCATCACCTCTGACAGCTCTTTGATACCGGGTGCGATCAGATCTTTGTCGATGGCGTGAAAGCCCAATCGAAAATAGGAATTGGGGTCATATTCTGACAATGCTTCACAGCCCGATTCCGTTTCGGTATTAGTCATAAAGTGTGAATAGCCTGTCTCAATCAATATGCCCTTTTGGGCAGCTCGTGATGCTAAACGTTGGCTATTGATGTGGCTGGGCGTTTGTAGCCACAGAGAGTTGGCTTGTTCACTCTGAGCCAGTCGCTTGCAGTCAGGTAGGTACTTCAAGACTGCATCGTTGATAAGCTTCCAGCGCTGGCGCGTGTTTTCCCTAAAGCGCCTCACAAAGCTGTCGTAGTAGCCTTGTTCAATAAAGTGCGCCACTTCCATCTGAACGCGGCTTGGCGCATGTCGGTACATCAAGCGACGCAGTATTCTAAGGTCGTAGATCAACTCTTCAGGTGCCACGATGTAGCCTAACCTCAAGCCGGGTGCTAATAGCTTAGAGAAGCTGCTGACGTAGATGACACGTCCTTCCTTGTCACTGGCTTTTAGCGCGGGTTTAGGGTTCCACTCCACGTTGCACTCGGCGTCATAGTCATCTTCGATAATGACCGCGTCATTGGCTTTGGCCATTTCCAGTAACTGAGTTCGACGTTCGTCACTCATGGTGACGCCGGTTGGAGCTTGGTGGCTGGGCGTGACATAGAAGTGATCACACAGTGAAGAGTGTTCATTGAATCTCAATCCTTGTTCATCTACTTGATGCGGGTGTAACTGCGCACCTGCGAGATTAAAGATGTGATTCGCTTCCTTGTAGCCGGGGTTCTCGACTCCGACTCGGCTCTGATGGTTCATGAGCAAAGTCGAAATCAAATACAGTGCATTCTGCGAACCTAAGGTTATGAGGATCTCATCACTTTGGGCGTGAATACCACGCTGAGGAAGCACCCTTGTGCGTATCTGTTCGACCAGCATGTCGACGTCTTTATCGACCTTGTCACACAGCCAGCGATGGTCATGTGGATCAGAGGTGACCTTTCTTGTGGCTTCTCGCCATTGCGCCAATGGGAAGTCATTGATAGAGGGTTGGCCAAAAATAAATGGGTATTGGTAACAACTCCAATGCGAGGGTTTGACGATGCGAGGGTATTGGCTCAATTGCAGTTTTACTCGCTTGCTCCAATCCGGTGCATTGTCGTTGTCTGTTGATTCAAAATGATCCAAGTTCGCATCGATTTCTTCGCTTGGATTTTGATACTTTTCTGACAGGTAATAACCACTGCGAGGCTTGCTGATGAGATAACCATCATCGAGCAAACTGTCGTACACCAACGAGACCGTATTGCGTGAGACGCCCAATTGGCTAGAGAGCTTGCGACAAGACGGTAGCGCTTGTTCCGCAGGAAAAATACCATTCAATATTGCCGTCACCAAATAGCTACGTACTTGTTCTTGTAGGCTTCTTTTGGAATCAAACTCGATGAAACAATTGTGATTTATCGCCATGAGATACAGTCCTTATTCTCAGTAAACCTCGGTCCTATTTGTATAAAAGAGCAAGAACTGAGCCAGAGTTCATATGGATGTTTTAAGGACTGGCTTTTGAACTGTATCTAATGTGAAAGATGCCCTGTCCCAAACCCGAAAGTTACTTTGTCCCAAACTAGAAAATTGCTCTGTCCCAACCCGAAAATTAAATTGGCTCTACGTCTTCGAGGCATTCCGTTCATAAAGTAAAGGCAGGCAAATAATCTCGATAAGGAAAGCGTATGAAACAGGGAATGACGATGAAGGCATGGGTTTCAACAGCGGCAGCAACAGTTGTACTGGGTTGTTTTGGTGTCGCACAAGCATCCGAGCTTGCAGCCATCGAAAAGCAAGGTTTTATGAAAGTGGCGACAGAAGATAACTATTCGCCATTCAACTATATCGATCGTGGTAATCCGGCTGGGATTAATAAAGATCTGCTTGATGAACTGCGTGAATACTCGAAGTTCGATATTGAACAAGAGATCTTACCTTGGACAGGGTTGCTAGCGTCAGTATCCGCAGGCCAATACGATGTGGCGTTAACCGGAGCAATCATTACCGACGCCCGTTTAAAGGCCTTCGACTTTACTCCACCGATTGCTTCAGCGCAGCACTACTTCTTAACCCGAGCAGGTGATGACGACATTAATACTGTCGCGGATCTAGACGGTAAAACTGTTGGCTTACAAGCGGGTAGTGCTTTGTTAGAGCGACTTCCTGAGCTGGAAGAGATGCTAGAAGCACAAGGCAAGTCTTTGGGCAAAGTCGTTCAGTATCAATCTTATCCAGAAGCGTATTCCGACTTGGCAATCGGTCGTATCGACTATGTGATCAACAGTGTGGTTTCAGTTAACGAGGTAGTGAAGTCCAAGTCAAAGGTATTCAAAAAAGGCGAAGCAGTCTCTGGCCCAGGTTTCGTTAGCTGGCCAGTTCCTAAAGATAATCCTGAGCTTTTGGCTTACCTAACGGAATTCTTCCTACACCTTGAGCAAACAGGAAAAATGGCAGAGTTGCAGAAGAAGTGGTTCGGTGAATCGTTCGACCAACTCCCTTCAGAAGCCATCACTTCGGTTGAGCAGTATCACAAGCTAACAGCCGTTCAATAGATGAAGAAGCATGCGCCGACACAAACAGTTAGCGGCTGTTTGTGTCCATGCCAATGGGTTCAAAGCGGTTTAACCCATGAGTCATTGGCGCACAATCTATCGAAAGAAGTCGCTGATCAAAGAGGTCGTTTATGGATTATTACGCTTGGGAACAGTTACTACAGGGCGCGTGGGCAACGGCATGGATATCGGCAGTATCGATTGTATTAGGTGTCGTCATTGGCTTAATGATTGCCTTGGTTAGAATGATGAAAATCCCGTTTGTGGATCAAATGTTGGGCATTTATGTTAGTTGGGCACGAGCAACGCCTTTGGTTACGTTGGCTCTGTTTATTTTCCTTTCTTTTCCGTCATTTGGCATCAATTTAGATAAACACGTTTCTGCCATTTTAGCTCTCACACTCAATACATCGGCATTCAATGCAGAGATTTGGCGCAACGCCTTTCTTAACTTTTCAAAAGGGCAAATGGAAGCGGCTGAAGCCATTGGTATGAGACGCATCACTTACTTTCGCCGCATCATGTTCCCGCAAATGGTGATCATGAGCCTACCTGCGCTAGTCAATGAGATGTCGTTCTTAATTAAGGGCAGCCCAGCGATTGCGGTGATCGGTATTGTCGACCTAACTCGTGTCACCAATCGAATCTCTGCGGTTACCTATGAACCACTTGGGCCGATTCTGTGTGCCGGCGCCATATACATGTTGATTATTGGCGTGTTGGTGAAGTTGCAAGCGGTGGCTGAAAACCGAGCCACTTATCTGCAGCAGTAAGTGTGGCTAGCAGTCATCTACCTCAGTCACAGCTATCAACAACAGCCACAGTTTAGCCGTCACGGCTACTTGGTCAGAAGCACCATTTACCTGCTTGTGATGCGTTATTGAGCGGGTAAGTTTAAGGAGTAAATATGGAAGAATGGAATATTATCTGGCAACAAAAAGAGCTGTTTGCTTCAGGGTTTGTGACCACATTTTATCTTTTTGTTTCGTCTTCAATCTTGAGTTTTATCATTGGCATCAGTTTGTTGTATTGCCTCGAAAATTCAAAACTTGGTGTGAAGTACACCATCAATAGTTTGATAGGCATGATGCGCACCTTGCCGTTTCTTATCTTAGCGTACCTGCTCTATTACGGGCTGCCGCAGGTTGGTATTCGACTCGATGCGATTACAGCGGGAATCATCGCGCTAAGTCTCTATCACGGTACCTATTTTTGTGAGATTTTCCGAGGTGTTCGTAAAGGGCTAGAGCCAGGCTACATCGAAGCAGCTCACGCTTATGGCTTTTCTAAATTCAAAACCTTTACCCGAGTTATTACCCCAAATGTGTTGTTTAAGTCGGTTCCTCTGATCACTAACCAACTCATCATCTGCTTAAAAGACACTGCGTTTCTTAGCATCATTACCGTCGCAGAAATTACCGCGGCCGCCAACAGCATTCAATCGACCTACTTCATCCCATTGAATGCGTTCATCATTGCTATCGCGCTCTACTGGGCTGTGAGTATTGCACTTGAAACCATCACCAAACGAATCCAAACCAAAGTTGAACTTAGAGGGCTTAGCCATGCTTAAACAATCAGAGATTATTGAAACGGAAGCACCGATTAACCCTTCTTCTAGCGTGAGTTTGGAAGTGATTGAGTGCGAGCCATTATTGGAAGAGCGTGAGACGATCATCAAGGTTGAAAACCTGTCGAAACAGTTTGATGGCATCGAAGTACTGCGAGACATCAACCTCAATATCAACAAAGGCGATGTGGTGAGTATTCTCGGTTCGTCTGGGTCGGGGAAATCGACGCTATTACGTTGCATGAATTGGCTAGAACAGCCAGAGCGCGGCACGATTTTTATGGGTGATGAGCGTATTGGTATCAACTCTGAAACGGGTAAACCACTCAAATATAAAGAGCTGGCGAAACTCAGAGAGCGCCTTGGTATGGTTTTCCAAAGCTTCAACTTGTGGCCACATCTAACCGTGTTGCAAAACGTCATGGAAGCGCTCGTTCACGTTAAGAAGATAGCGAAATCAGACGCAGAGGAAATGGCTCGTAAGCAGCTAGATAAGGTTGGGATGTCGCACAAACTAGAGAACTACCCAAGCATGTTATCGGGTGGGCAAAAGCAACGTGTCGCTATTGCCAGAGCGCTCGCGATGGAGCCGGATGTGTTGCTGTTTGATGAACCAACGTCAGCACTCGACCCGGAATTGGTCGAAGAGGTGTTATTGGTGATGAAGAAATTGTCGCAAGAGGGCTACACCATGGTAGTTGTGACACATGAGATGGAGTTTGCGCGTCAGGTGTCGGATCAGGTGGTGTTTCTTGAGAAGGGCATATTGATTGAAAAATCCAACCCAGAGAAGTTTTTCACTAACCCAGATTCATCAAGGGTAAGACAGTTCCTCAAGCTTGATTCATGAGTTAGATAGCTTGCACAGCTTCAAGGTTCGACCGTTAAAAAACTCCGACAGAATTTGTCGGAGTTTTTGTATGTTAGCTTTTTCTTCCTAAACCTAAATCTAGGCAAATGGTCATGTGGCGCTAACCAATACTGTCAATATGAATGACTACAGAGTCTGGTCGCCAGTACTCCAGTTCGCAGTCCATCAACTCGCCATCTTGCTTGTAGTTCACTCGGCAGATCTTCAAAACAGGCTGTCCCTCTGCCAAATTCAGCGCCTTGGCGACATGAGCAGGGGCAGAAGTGGGAATCACATCAAAGCGCGAGCGTTGGGTCTCGTAGCCGTATTTTTCTCGGTAGATGCCTGTTAGTGACATGGTGAGGTTTTCCGACAAGACACCATCAAATAAGGGCGCTTTCAGTACATTTTCAACAAACAGCACTGCTCTGCCATCAATAAAACGCAGGCGCTCAATCACGTGTATTGGCGTTATCTGCTCTATCTCTAATGCTTTGGCGTAATCGCCAGTCGCCATCTCTGTGCGGGTGCTGAGCAGTCTGGTTTCTGCTATGCGGTGTTGTTCGCGGATCATTTGATGAAAGTGAGAACGTGACAATGGGTTGTAGCGAATCCGTTCGGGCGACACATACCAACCTCGGCGTTCCTCTCGGTATATCAAACCTTCGGTTTCTAGAGACACCAGCGCATCTTTGAGCGTGATTCGTGTGGTGGAAAACAGCTCGCTGAGCTCTCTTTCGGATGGCAGTTTTTGCCCCTCGGTGAAGATGCCAGATTGAAGCTGTTCTCTAATGCTCGCCTTAATTCTGCCTAGCTGTGTCCCTGATTGCCCTGTACCCAATGTTCTCATTGCTGATCTAGTCCATAAGTTCGTGTACTTAATAAGGTAAACCATGGAGTTAACAGGAATGTGACAGTAAACAAAGGCTTGCTGTCATATGAGTGAAATATAACTGCCACGGAAATGCATCCTAACTGTCAAATAACTTGCGCGAAAGCGTCACACTCCGGCGATAGCATACAAAACGAACTTACTGACCTAGTCCAGAGGGATAGAGACAATGAAAACTTTGCTTAGCCGTTCAACTGTATCGCCAGCCAAACTTATGGATTCATCTACAAAGCTAATAGGTGCAACGTTAATAACGGCAACACTTTCAATGCCAGCGATGGCGAAGGATGCTGATCTTGAGTCACTGATTGAAGCCGCTCAAAAAGAGGGTGCGGTTTACAGTGTGGGTATGCCTGACAGTTGGGCAAACTGGAAAGGCACATGGGCTGATCTGAAAGCAAACTACGGTTTGAAGCATCAGGATACAGACATGAGTTCGGCACAAGAGATCTCGAAATTTGAAGCAGAGAAAAGAAACGCAACCGCAGATATCGGTGACGTTGGTTTCGCCTTTGCACGTGTCGCTGTGCAGAAAGACGTAACGCAGCCATACAAGCCAACCACTTGGGATGACATTCCAGATTGGGCGAAAGACAAAGATGGTCACTGGGCTTTGGCTTACACAGGTACTATCTCGTTCATTTCAAACAACAACCTTGTGGAAGATGCACCAAAATCTTGGAGCGACTTATTAGAAGGCGACTACAAAGTCACAGTCGGTGATGTAGGTGTAGCAGCACAAGCAAACAACGCAATTCTAGCGGCAGCATTTGCTAATGGCGGTGACGAATCGAACCTAAAACCGGCGATTAAATTCTTTGGTGAGCTAGCGAAGCAAGGCCGTCTATCTTACACCGACCCAAGCATCGCGAATCTTGAAAAAGGCGAAGTGGAAGTGGCAATCATGTGGGATTTCAACGCACTGAACTACCGCGACAAGATCGACCGTGAGCGCTTTACCGTCAGCATTCCACAAGATGGCTCAGTGATTTCTGGTTACACCACCATCATTAACAAATACGCACAAAACCCGAACGCGGCGAAGTTGGCTCGTGAATACATCTTCAGTGACCAAGGCCAAATTAACCTAGCAGAAGGTTACGCACGTCCAATCCGTAGCAGCGTTACGCTACCTCAATCAGTACAAGACAAGCTGATCTCTAACGATGAATACAGCAACGTGCACCCAGTATCTGACTTCTCAGCATGGGAAAAATCAGCACGTCGTCTGCCACGTCAATGGCAAGAAAGCGTATTGATTCACCAGCAATAACCCCGCTTAACACGCCACCTGTAACGGGTGGCTTATAGAAACAAGCAATAGAGAATAGACCATGATCAATAAGGTTATCCTTGTTGTTCTAGATGGACTGAACTATCAGGTAGCCCGTGATTGCATGGGCTACCTGAACGGCCTTCTAGAACAAAGTGATATGTATGAGAAACAGGGCGATTTGCAGACAAAACAGGGCGATTCGTACAATAACCAAGGCGATTTGCGTAATAAACAGAGCACTTCGCAGAGCACGCAAAAAAACAAGCTGCGCGCCACGCTTTACCCTGTGCAATGTGAACTGCCATCTATGTCACGCCCACTGTATGAGTGCATTTTAACTGGAGTTCGCCCTGTCGAGAGTGGCATCGTTAACAACCAAATCGTGCGTTTATCGAATCACGAGTCGATCTTTAGCTTGGCGAAATCGCAGGGCAAAGTGACGGCTGCAGCGGCATATCATTGGGTGAGTGAGCTGTATAACCGAGCGCCATTTGATGCTGTACGCGACCGTTTCACCAACGACGAAACCATGAACATTCAACACGGTTGTTTCTACCACTGGGATCACTACCCAGATGAAGCCTTGTTCTTGGATGCTGAGCACTTGCGCGTGACTCATCAGCCTGATTTTTTACTGATTCACCCAATGAACATTGACGACATGGGACACAAGCATGGGCTGGATTCTCGCCAGTACCGTAATAGTGCTCGTGGCGCGGATATCTACCTATCGAACTACCTTGAGAAATGGGTAGACGATGGTTATCAAGTGATCATCACCAGTGACCACGGCATGAACAATGACTTGTCTCACGGTGGCATTCTGCCTGAAGAGCGTGAAGTGCCATTCTTTGTGATTGGCGATAAGTTCACACACCAAGCTTGTTCAGTGAAACAGACCGACATCTGCGGCAGCGTGTGTCAGTTACTCAATCTAGAACACGATAAATCTTACACTCAGGAATTGTTGGCCTTATGAGCAGTTCTGTAATCACGCAGAGCGATGGCTCTGCGCTTCAACCCAAAACCAAATCTTTGTTTCAACGCTTCAAGCCCGCCTTGTGGCTTGCGCCTTTCGCACTGTTTTTCTATCTGTTCCAACTGGCACCTATGGTTTGGGTGCTGATCAACAGCTTCTTCTACGATGATGAGCTCTCTCTCGAAAACTACTCTGAGATATTCGATTCTGCCTTCATGATGCAGGCTTTTGGCAACAGTTTATGGCTGTCGATTTGGTCGAGCATTGTTGGCTTAGCGATCGCGACTCTGCTCGTTTCTTCACTGCGCCGCGTTGATTCTAAAATCCGCGATGCGGTGATTGCGTTTACCAACATGAGCAGTAATTTTTCTGGCGTTCCGTTGTCTTTCGCTTTCATCATCATCCTTGGGACCAACGGTGCGATTACCTTGTTGCTCAAGCAGTATGGATTGCTGGGTGATTTCGACCTTTACGGCAAGTGGGGCTTGCTGGCGATTTACATCTACTTCCAGATCCCATTGGCGGTGTTGTTGCTCTATCCAGCGTTTGATGCTCTGAGTGACGACTGGCAAGCCGCTTCTGCATTGCTTGGCGCGAAAACTTGGCAATACTGGACCAAAATAGCGCTGCCTGTGTTATCTCCGGCTTTGTTCGGCACCTTCATCATCTTGATTGCCAATGCGATTGGCGCCTATGCGAGCGTGTATGCCTTGACCTCGGGCAACTACAACGTGATTACGATTCGAATCGCGAGCTTGGTATCGGGCGACTTGTTCTTAGAACCAAACCTAGCCGCCGCAATTTCTGTGATTCTGATGGCGATGCTGGCCTTCATCACCGTGATTAACCAATGGCTGATCAGCAAAAGCTACGCAGGGAAGAGAAAGTAATGAATACCGTAAATACTCGCTTTCATAAAACGGTTGTCTATTCGATTGTCGGCATCATGGTGATCCCGATCTTAGCGACCTTTATCTACTCGATCTCTTCTCGATGGGGCGCAACGATCCTGCCGGATGGCTTCACGTTAGATTGGTATATCAACCTGCTGACCGATCCTCGCTTCTTGCAAGCCTTTGGTCGTTCACTGTTTATCTGCGTGGCGGCACTGTCATTGAGTGTGGTGTTGGTTCTGCCTGCGATTTTCGTGGTGTTTTACTATTTCCCGAAACTCGACAAGGTGATGAATATCCTGATCTTATTGCCGTTCGCTGTGCCTCCTGTGGTGTCATCGGTGGGTTTACTTCAATTGTATGCAGACAGTGAAATCTCACTGATAGGCACGCCGTGGATTTTGATTGGTACTTATTTCACCATCGCGCTGCCATTCATGTACCGCGCGATTGCCAACAGCTTTGAAGCGATCAACCTGCAAGACTTGATGGACGCGGCACACCTGCTCGGCGCGAGTACTACTAAAGCATTCTTGTTGATTATTCTGCCAAACCTTAAGAAAGGCTTAATGGCGTCACTGTTCTTGTCGTTCTCGTTCCTATTGGGCGAGTTCGTGTTTGCCAATATCTTGGTGGGTACACGTTACGAGACACTGCAAATCTACCTATACAACATGCGTCAAACCAGTGGTCACTTCACGTCAGCCCTTGTGATGACGTACTTCCTGTTTATTTTCTTACTGACTTGGTTGGCAAGTCGTTTCAGCCAGGGAACAAAATAATGAGCTATGTAAATGCGAAAAACCTCACTAAGAGCTTTGGTGACAATACAGTGTTTGAAGACATTCAATTTTCCATCGAGAAGGGTGAATTCATTACTCTGCTTGGCCCAAGTGGCTGTGGCAAATCGACTCTGCTGCGCAGCTTGGCTGGCCTGAATCCTGTCGATGGTGGCGAGATCTGGGTGAACGGCGAAGAGATCACCCACCAAGTGCCGCAACAGCGTGGTATCGGCATGGTGTTTCAATCTTATGCGCTGTTCCCGAACATGACGGTTGAAGGAAATATTGCCTTTGGCCTGAAAATGAAAAAGCTTGCTGCTGATGAGATTAAGCGTGAAGTGGCGAAAGTGATTGGGCTGGTGGACTTAACGGGCAAAGAGAAGTTCTACCCGCATCAGTTATCGGGCGGTCAGCGCCAACGTGTGGCCTTGGCAAGAGCTTTGGTGGTCAAGCCGCGTATTTTGTTGTTGGATGAGCCGCTTTCTGCGTTGGATGCGAAGATCCGTAAACACCTTCGCCAACAGATCCGAGATATTCAAAAAGAGATGAACCTGACCACGATCTTCGTGACCCACGATCAAGAAGAAGCGATGATCATGTCTGACCGTATCTTCTTGATGAATAAAGGCGAGATCGTACAAGCGGGTACACCCGAAGAGATCTACACTCAACCTGCCAATGAATTCGTGGCGGGGTTCATGGGGCACTATAATTTGGTGCAAGCAAACCAAGCTAAGCAACTTTTCAACATTGAAACGGAATGGAAAGTGGCGATTCGACCGGAATCTATCTACGTGAAAGAGCAAGGCCGACAATATGGCGAGCATATCTCCGCGCCGAAAACGGGCACCATTCGTAACCACCAGCTCTTGGGTAACGTGATTCGCTACCAAGTGGACGTTGATGAGTGTGAATTAACGGTCGACCTACTCAACCGCTCCTCTGAACGACTGTTGGCAAACGGCAGCCAACTTGAACTCCTGTTTAACCTTAACGAAATTCAACCTGTGAGAGCCTAAGATGTTCAAACCTTTGTATGTATTTGATATGGACGAAACGCTGATCAATGCCGATGCCGCGATGCTCTGGAATGAATTCTTGGTTGAAAAGGGCATTGCCACTGCGCCCAACTTTATTGAAGAAGATAAGCGCTTAATGGGCCAGTATTCGGAAGGTAAGCTGAACATGGAAGATTACCTCACGTTCGCTATGCAGCCACTGGCGGATATGCCAACAGAGCAAGTCACCGCCTTGGTCGAAGAGTGTGTCGAGCAGCATATTTTACCTAGGCAGTTCAAACAGTCGAAACCTTTGATTGAGCAGCTAGAGAATGATGATATCGATATGTTGATCATCTCTGCCAGCGTCACTTTCTTAGTGGAAGCGGTCGGCCGTAAGATTGGTATTGAGAACGCACTCGGTATTGATTTGATTGAAAACCAAGGTCGTTTTACTTCTCAAATCTCAGGTGTACCAAGCTACCGTGAAGGCAAAGTAGCGCGTTTAAAAGAGTGGTTAGACAATCAAGAAACCAACTACTCAGACATTCACTTTTATACGGATTCAATCAACGACTTACCTTTGTGTGAACACGCTGACTTTGCCTATCTGGTGAACCCATGTCCGCGTTTGAAAGCACTGGCCGATCAACCGAATTGGTCGATTCTCAACTGGGATTAACGCGATTCTGATATTCGAATTAGGTTCGTTCTAGAACTCATCAAGCCGCTGACTACAGCGGCTTTTTGATTCGTATTATTCTATTTCTAGTTTGTAACCTATCCCGTAAATGGATTTAATGTAGTCACATTTTTCATTTATCGAGACCATTTTTTTGCGTAAGTTTTTAATATGGCTATCGATAGTGCGATCACTGACCACTCTTCTATCGTCGTAGATTTTATCAATCAATTGATCGCGACTATAAATGCGGCCAACATTTTGATAGAGAAGGTGCAAAAGCCGAAACTCAGCTGGCGTTAAACTTAGCTTAATACCACATAGGACGGCGGTCATACTCAATTCATCAATATCAATGGCGTTCGTTGTTGACGTGGCTTGGGGCTTGTTGGAACGGCGCAAAATATTTTTCACCCTCACGACTACTTCTCTCGGGCTGTACGGCTTACATATATAATCATCTGCACCCAATTCAAGCCCAACGAGTCGATCGATCTCTTCGACCTTGGCTGTCGCCATAACCACTGGGATGTCACTGAACGTTCTCAGCTCTCGATAAATATCCAACCCGTCTCTATTGGGTAGCATGAGGTCGAGAATAATGAGTTTAGGCGATGCTTGCTTTACCCAGTCAATGACAAGGTTACCATCGATAATATGATGACTTTCAAGGCCAGAGTGCTCTAAGTACTCACACAGTACACTTGCTAATGCAGGCTCATCTTCGACGACTAAAATCACGATTTTATTTCCTTTGGTAACGCTATGATGATTCGTAGTCCACCCAATTCTGAGTGGTCGGCAGTAATGTGTCCTTGGTGCGCTTCAACGATATTTTTACAGATAGATAATCCAAGTCCAGAACCGCCACTTGAGCGACTACGCGATTTATCAACGCGGTAAAGCCTCTCAAATAAACGTGGAAGTGATGCATCAGGTACACCTGGATCACTGTCTTCAACGTTGATAATAATACTATCACTAATGTCGGTAACATCTATCGATACATACCCATTATCGCCAGTGTATCGCGCGCTATTTTCTAACAGATTCACAAACAGTTGTGTCAGTAATCTCTCATCACACGAGGTAAACAGTGGCGCCGAATGGTCATAGTACTTTGTTAATGTGATGTTTCTTTGTTCTAAACGGATCGAGTTTTGAACGATCACAGAATCAATCAGTTTATGTATATCAACGTTGTTTTTAACATTGAGGTTAAATCCGATGTCATACAGGGAGAGTTGGTGAAGATCCTCAACGAGTTGACCCAACGTGATGATTTGTTGATGTAACGAGTCGATGTATTTTGGTTCAGGTGATCGAATACCGTCTTGTAGCGCCTCTAGTTCACTTCTAAGCACGGTGATAGGCGTTCTAAGTTCATGTGAAATATCTGATAACCACTGTTCTCTAAGTGTTTTCTGTTTTCTTAGTGTCTCGACAACACCGTTGAATATTCCGATGAGATCAGACAATTCATCATTGCCGCTTTTTTTAATGTAGAAATCGAGATCGCCATTTTCGATAGATTTGGCACCTTTCGACAAAGCACGCAATGGTTTCAAAAATCGCCTAACAAGAAACAAAGAGATAAGGAATGAAAGTAACACGGTAATCGATGCGATAGTGCTTACATGCGTCGTTTGTTGTTTGAAAAAGCTTTCTGCTAAAGGCCCTGATATTTTATCCATCTGGACGATAGAGATATACCCAATAACTTGATCATCCAGTGTTATTTCGACTAGCGCTTGATGCTGACCATCTTCAAGGTGATGTAGGTTTTCAGGCGGTCCAATTATGGCTCGCCCGTCTTGATCTAAAATGTTGAGTCGTTGCCAAATAGGTTGAAGGCCTGGCGCTTCCGGCTCTCTTAATGGTGGTGGCGATGGGTGTCTGTCACGAGGATGTGGTCGTGAGGGGCCGCCAATGCTACTGGCGATTAAATGTGGTTCACGCTCTAGCCGCCTCCACTGTTCGGAAGGTGAGTAATATTGCTTTAAGTTATTGGCGAGTTCTTGAGCTAGGGCAATCTCATTATTATTTGTGAAATCTTGGAGCCCTCTTTGAAAACTGGAGTTAATAAAATAGGTCAGTACAAAGAGCATGGTCACGCACACCATTAGTATTGAAACAAACAGTTTGGTGAAAATTGATATGCGCACGTTCTCTCCAGAAATTAAAGTGAATTAAGACGATAGAGTGAGTTAAGACAATAAAATGAGATAAACCAATATTAGCCCTCGATCGTGTGGGAAATATGGACATTGATTTCTTTATTCATCTTAGGCCATGTATAAGCACTCTTTTGTTAGAAACGAATAGCGAGCTGACAGGGTGCTATACCCCATCAGCTCGCATTGAATTATCACTATTTTAGGATAACCCTCTAACCATTATTGACGTCTTGGTGGTGGTGGCGGAACTTCCTCTTCCGATAGACCACCGCTTCCATCTGCGTCTAGTTTATCAAAGTCATCGGCGAGTGGACCTCTGAGCTCTTCTAATTGTAATTCGCCATCACCGTTTGCATCCATTTCTTCAAAGCTTGGCATTTCTCTTGGGCCTTCACGGCTTTCAGCACACGCTTGAAGCGCGAATGTCGATGTCAGTAAAAGTAATGCCGTCGTGATTTTGTTCATCATTTAATTCCTATTCGTAACCAAATATAAGTGTAATTCTTTGACGCAAATAGGTTAGCGATCAAATTAGCAGAGAAAATGGATAAATCTAGGAGATGAAAGTTAGCGCTTAACTTTATAAGAGCATCAGATCATTAGCCCATCAAGTCAGGTTGTTTAAACCTCCATTGTTTCTACATAGTTTCCACATTTTCTATTTTTATCCTAGTCCACTATTGAACTCATGAATTTAATGCCTTTAGCAATAAAGGCAGAAAGCTATCGTTGGTATTGAAATGGATTATTTTTTAGGAGCCGTAGAATGAAGGCAATGGTAAAAAAATCAGTCGTTGTCTCTTCTACGTTGTTGGTTGCTTCTTATAGTAACGCTGCGCTTTATAGGGTGGTTTTGGAGGAATCACCAGTAGAAACGGAATCGGTGTACGGGGTCGCAGTTGAACCAGAGCTTGGTACAACGGATTGCTTTAGTACCAGTTGTGGTGACACCGACTACGCATTCGCAGGGGAAGCTCAAAATGCAGAACCAGGTTTTTCCTTTAAAGAGGAGGTCCCCTTTGGTATCGATAACACGTTCTACTATTTGGATTATGACGATATCTATAGCTACTGCACGAGCGAACTTGGCTACGCGACTTGTGAAGCTTGGAGTTCTTTATTGTGGTATGGCGATGATGATGCGGGCATTGGAGGCTTGAAAAATGAGCGTGATGCGTATTACGGGCTGAGCTATCAGACGAATTCCACGGCTTTTTATGACTCTTACTCATTAAGTGAGATCCCCGATGTTGGCAGTAACCCACCTGATGTGAGCAGTTATAGTTATTCCTTTGTTGATGGAACAGAGGAGAAGGTCATCACTAAAGTTGACGAGAATGGTTTTGTTCTTGGTAACACCAGCAGTGGTTACTACAGTTATAACAACCAATATATTCAGTTGTATAGGCAGCGTGGTTACTACGATACAGGCACTGAATTTACGGTTCTCCAACCTGAAGCCGATACCAGCATTACGATCAGCGATGCTGACGGCGAAGCGAATATAATATCCCAAATGGGAAGAACGATGGCTTTTGACTCTTTCAGTTATGGAGGGGAAAGCTATGTGGTCGGAAGCGCGTCCGTTGCGACTTTTTATTACAGTGATGGATACAAAGATTATGACTCTCCGTACACATCCGACAGTGATGCTGAGGATCTAGATAATTGTATCGATGAAGATATTGAGCCTGCTTTATATCCAGAGTGTCAGAACTTTGCTTTTGCTAATCGAGCTTTTGTCTGGAATATAACCGATGCGAATGGTCCCAATGATGATGGAAACCGTTTTGCAGTATCCGATTGGGAAACCAGTTCGACCTATTACTCTTACAACGATGATGAAGCTTCAGCACAAGCGAGTGTGAGGGCTGCAACGATTTCGTCTAGAGGGACATATAGCTCTTATCCTGTTTTAGTTGGTTACAATACGGAACTAGATGATTCAGATAACTTTCTTATGCAGGCTGCTGTGTTTAGGCCAAGCAGTACGTCAAATTTCAGCGTTTCGGAAAATGCTTGGACGACTACATTTATCGCTAATGCGACGGTAGAAGTGAGTGATTCATACATTCACAGTAATTCTGTCGCAACAGACATTAATGAAAACATGATGGTTATTGGTTATGCAAAAAGAGATGGTGATTATCCGTCGGATCGTGTGTCTGATAATCGTATGTTCGTCGCTGATGCGAATGACACAACGCCAACAGCCACATTCTTCGCAAGTTTAGGTGAAGACATTTTCTTTGACAGTGCAGAGGGAAAAGCAAGTGAGATCAACAGCTACAATGAAATCGTTGGCTATGTTGACGCCGAAACTCACGCTGAAGTAGACGGACATGAAAGAAGGCATCGCGGCTTCATTTTCCCTTATAACGACACTGGTACCGATGCTGATAGACGTGCAAGATATAATGATCAAGCTTGGTGGTTAGACGACCTAACTAACGGTGGTGACTACAGTGATGCCAACAACCACTTTAGAATATTGGACGCAACCGACATTAATGATGCGGGTGTTATCTCAGGGACGGCAATACAATGTTTTGCGAGTGAAAGTAGCTCCTCTTCTATGGCTTATGATTCAACCGCGCACTTTGCATATTGTAATGATGGAGTAGGTGACGAGAGGGTGGTGGCTGTGAAACTTATCCCGATATCTGGAGCAACAAGTGAAGACATTGCTGAAAGAAGTGATGATAGCGCTGAAGATGTTGAACGTAGTGGTGCCGGTACCGGGTTATTGGTGCTTATCAGTTTGATGTCCGTGCTTTCAGTTCGCTTGAAAAAATCTCGTTCTGTGATTACCTAAATTGATGACGTGCTCACGAGATAAACAACCTCTATTTGACCATCAACCATCAATCATCAACCATTAAAGTAATGGGTTAGAGTTGATGGCTCACCCTATGAGAATACCATTGGGATATGAAGCTTTTTAAAAGAGCATCACCTGTTTTGTGATGCTCTTTTTACGTTCAACATACACTTATCTCTTTCTGCTTTAGCCCATAAAGCTCAAATGTAACAATTCAATAACATTCCTTCTTCTTCTGTAAATCAAACCACCACCTTTCAATCCCTTGATAGCACTCACTTTCTTGTCTTGATGGTTTGTGTGTAACAAATATTTTACAAACTGACAGGGTTTCATCGAAATTGCCCATTTTCCTCCACCCATTCCATTATCTCGGCTTGTGGGCCAAATTTAATTAAGGACAAAAAATACACAACACAAAACCAATAGGTACAAGGAGAAAGTTCATGGTGGATACATACAACCCGCTTGGCACGGATGGATTCGAGTTTGTTGAATACACGGCCGTTGACCACAAGGGAATAGAGCAACTTAAAGCGCTGTTTGTGTCACTTGGTTTTGCTGAGATAGCCAAGCACCGCTCAAAAGAAGCTTGGCTGTATCGACAAGGTGACATCAACTTCATCGTTAATGAACAACCGCACAGCCAAGCGGAAGCGTTCGCTAAAGTGCATGGGCCATCGGTCTGTGGCATGGCTTTTCGTGTCAACGAAGCAACCGCTGCAATGGAACAAGCGTTTAAGGGCGGCGGTGAAGAGTACAAAACAGAAATAGGGCCGATGGAGCTGAGTATTCCTGCCATTTACGGCATCGGTGAAAGCCTGCTCTATTTTGTGGATCGTTATGGCAAGCAGAGCATCTATGACGTCGATTTCCGATTCTATGACGATGCGGAACAGCGCATGGCCGAAGCCAATGTTGGCTTGTATGAAATCGATCACCTCACGCACAACGTGAAACAAGGCAATATGGACCTGTGGTCTGGTTTTTATGAGCGTATCGGTAACTTCCGTGAAATTCGCTATTTCGACATTGAAGGTAAGCTGACAGGCCTTGTGAGCCGCGCCATGACCTCACCATGTGGCAAAATCCGCATCCCTATCAATGAGTCTTCAGACGACAAATCACAAATTGAAGAGTTCATTCGTGAATACAACGGCGAAGGTATCCAACACATCGCACTTGCTACGGATGATATCTACAAAACGGTGAAAACCTTGCGTGATCGCGGCATGGACTTTATGCCAACCCCAGACACCTATTATGAGAAAGTTGACGATCGTGTGAAAGGCCATGGTGAAGACACCGATCTGCTACGTGACCTACGTGTGCTGATTGATGGTGCGCCGACTAAAGACGGCATCTTGCTGCAAATTTTCACGCAGACAGTAATCGGGCCTGTGTTCTTTGAAATCATTCAGCGTAAAGGCAACGAAGGTTTTGGCGAAGGCAACTTCAAGGCGCTGTTTGAATCGATTGAAGAGGACCAGATTCGTCGAGGAGTATTAGACGATGCATAAATGGATCTCGTTTCCTCATCGGGAGGGGGTGTGTTCTAAACAAGCGCATGCCGACTTCCCTGAAGAGGCAATCTATGAGCGAGAGGCGGGTCGAAGTGGTTTCTTCGGCCCTGCCGCTCACTTCCATCACCAACATGCCCCAACAGGTTGGTCGGAGTGGGAGGGTGATTTACGTCCTCGCGCTTTTGATTTTACGCTGGTGGAGAAAGCTAGCCAGATAACCCCTTGGGCGGTGCCTCATCTTTTGCACAATGCGGACTGCAAAATTCGCGTATGGCGCATGGATGAGAAGATGGATTTCTTGGTACGTAACTCCGACGGTGATGAGCTACTGTTCATTCACCAAGGCAGGGCTGATCTCTATTGCGACTATGGTCATTTAGAGGTGAGTGAAGGGGATTACGTGATGATTCCGCGCTCAACCAATTGGCGCTTGGAGCCAAGTGAGCCGATGTTCATCTTGATGATTGAGAACACCGACGCGGCTTATTCCTTGCCAGAGAAGGGCATGGTCGGCAATCACGCGGTGTTTGATCCAGCGGTTCTTGAAATACCATCGATCAACGATCAATTCCGCGCTCAGTATTCAGAAGATCAAACTCAAGTTCAGGTAAAACGCCACGACAAAGTCAGCGTGATCACTTATCCGTTCAATCCTTTAGACGCGATTGGCTGGCATGGTGACTTGGCTGTGGTGAAAGTGAACTGGCGCGATATCAGACCGCTGATGTCACATCGCTACCACTTGCCACCGTCTGCGCATACGACCTTTGTTGGCGCAGGCTTTGTAGTGTGTACCTTTGTGCCACGCCCGATTGAGAGCGATCCAGGTGCGTTGAAAGTGCCGTTCTATCACAACAATGACGACTACGATGAAGTGCTGTTCTATCACGCTGGTGACTTCTTCAGCCGCGATAACATTGAAGCGGGCATGGTGACCTTCCACCCTGCAGGCTTCACGCATGGACCTCACCCGAAAGCCTTTAAGGCTGGGCAAGCGTATAAGAAAAAGTTCACCGACGAAGTGGCTGTGATGATTGATACCCGCCATGCACTGCAGTTCTCTGACGAACTCGATAGCGTTGAGAACAAAGAATATGTCTACAGTTGGCAAGAGAAGTAAGGGGCAACAAGGATGAAATTAGCAACCAAGAAAAATGGTACTCGCGACGGTCTATTGATGGTCGTGAGTAGAGACCTCAAACAGTGTGTGCCAGCGACGGAGATTTTCCACGCGATGCATCTGGCGCCAACCATGCAAGTCGCTCTGGATAACTGGGAAAGCGTTGCACCTCTGCTAGAGGAGTTATACACCTCGCTCAACACTGGCCATGTGACGGGCAGTGAAGTGTTTGCGCCTCAATATTGTGAATCGCCTCTGCCACGCGCTTATCAATGGGCAGATGGCAGCGCGTATGTAAACCACGTTGAGCTGGTGCGTAAGGCGCGTGGTGCTGAAATGCCAGAAAGCTTCTGGGTCGATCCTTTAATGTACCAAGGCGGCTCAGACGCGTTTATCGGGCCGCGTGACAATATTGAGTTTGCCAGTGATGAATGGGGTATCGATTTCGAGGGTGAAGTCGCGGTTGTCACCGGAGATGTGCCAATGGGTGCTAGTGCTAAGCAAGCGCACGATTCGATTCGTCTGCTGATGTTGGTGAACGATGTGTCACTGCGTGGCTTGATTCCAGCAGAGCTCGCGAAAGGCTTTGGCTTTTTCCAGTCTAAGCCTTCTTCGGCGTTCTCCCCGGTCGCAGTCACACCTGACGAGCTTGGCGAACAGTGGAAAGGCAGCAAGGTACATTTACCGCTGATATCGACCTACAACGACCAGCCTTTTGGTTGTCCGAATGCCGGTATAGATATGACTTTCAATTTTGCTGAACTAGTAGTCCATGCTGCGAAGACTCGTCCACTGTCGGCGGGGGCTATTATCGGTTCAGGCACGGTATCGAATAAGCAAGGCACTGACCACGGCACCTCAATTGCCGAGGGCGGCGTGGGCTATTCATGCATTGCCGAGGTGCGCATGATTGAGACGATTCGCGATGGCAAACCTTCGACTCAATTCATGTCGTTTGGCGACTCGATTCGCCTAGAGATGTTTGATACGGCGGGTGATTCCATTTTTGGTGCGATTGACCAAAAAGTTAGCCAATATCGAGCGTTATAACCCATATTATAAAGATTCAGCTCGAGCGAGATCATTGTATGAATCAGAACATGACACTTTACGGTTATTGGCGCTCTTCGGCCGCCTATCGGGTGCGTATTGGATTGAACCTAAAGCAACTCGACTATGAGTCTAAATCGGTGCATTTGGTGCGTAATGGCGGCGAGCAGCATGATCCACAATATCGTGAGCTCAACGCCAGTGAGTTAGTGCCTGTGCTGGTGGATGGTGAAGTTAAACTCAATCAGTCGCTGACTATTTTGCAATACTTGGATGAAAGATATTTATGTGAGAGCAGCCCAGACTCCTTGTTGATTCCCGAGCAAACACCATTGCGCTATCAAGCGTTGGCAATGGCGCAGGATATTGCGATAGAAATTCACCCTCTCAATAACCTTCGTGTGTTGCAGTATTTGGAGCGAGAGTTGTCGTGTGAGCAAGAGGCGAAAATAGACTGGCTTCACTATTGGATGAGCCAAGGTTTTTCGGCATTAGAAGAGAAGCTTTCTAAGCATCGTCAAACATACGCTGATTCAGTTTATAGCCTCACCGATTCACCATGCATTGTCGATATTTGCTTGGTGCCACAGGTGTATAATGCGCTGCGCTTTGGCGTTGATATGTCGCCTTATCCGCTGATTAACTCAATTGTCGAAGCGTGCAATCAGTTACCTGCTTTTATTGAGGCGATGCCAGAGAATCAAGCGGATGCGAATGATTCCATGTAGATTCACTGATGTAAACGCAAATACTTTTCCCTTACGCTACCAAAACCGTTTTTGGACTATTCTGTTCTAGCCTGATTGCTCATTTAGCAATATACGAATATCTTCACGTATTGGAAAGTCGCTTGATTGAGTGTGCAGTTTTATTGGTGCAGATTAGTATCAATGAAACGGGAGAAGTCATGATCATTAGTATACCAACCGGAGAACGCGCCTCCGGTTGGTATGTTGTTACATCGAAAATATAATCAAGCTGTTACCACTTATACTTCCAACCCGCTTGAGCTAGATAGAATTTCTGGCTGTTGTCTGAACCACTGGTTAGGCCCGCAGACTTAGACTCATCCCACTTGGTTTCTTCGTAAGCCATACCTACCCACAACGTTGATTTAGGGCTCAGTTTATAGTCGATATTCAAACCTAAACGCAGCCCGTCGTCTGTCTCATTGACGACGTTGTAGTTGTTTGACGCATCATAGATTTTCTCGTTGATGAAGTAGCGGAAATAAGGCATCACGCTCCATTTGTCATTAATTTTAGTTGGGAAGTACCCACGAATCTGGTTTTGTTCCCAGTTCTTGTTTTGGTCGTTATCCCAAGTCCAATCGGTGTATAGGTAGACTTTTGCTGTGAAACTATCACTGTGTTTATACGCAAAACCATGCTCCGCTTCCCACTCGTAATCGTTCTCTCCTACGAAGCGATCATAGTAGTAAAACGCATCCCAGTAAGAGAATGAGAGTTTATCGGTGATCTTAAACTCACCACTAGGCATTATCCAGTACAGGTTGTGGCTGCCACGAGCATCTGTTCCCGGTGCAGAGTCGTTAGATTCTTTTCGGTATGTAGCGTTCAGATTAAAGACCACATCATCGTTGCGAACTAAGTTACGAGTCGCACCAATCTGAGTACGGTTTCGTTGAAACGAGTTATCTGTGTTATTTAGATCCTCAGTGATCGAACGGCGCGCCACTTTATGTTCAAGAAAATAGCTCCATTTGGAGTTAGGGCTATTAATGAATAGCTGTGCGACTGGGGTGAGTTTGTCTATCACTGCATTGCCATCAGGGTCTCTGTGCCCTTCAAACTTTTCCATTTCCATGTAAATGTTCGACGCAACGTTCCACTCAGAGGTAAAGTTTTGGGTTAGCTCTTCCGTTTCAACTTTTACGGCGTTGTCTTCAGTCGCAAGCGCGAGACTAGGTAGAAGCAGTGCTAGTAGGGTAGCTCCAGACTTTTTATTTATCATTTTTATTATTCCTAGGACGAATTATTGGTAGTTCACTGAATGGCCGAATGGGTAAATAACGTCACCGTTGTCATTTTTTACATCTACTGGAAGAGTTCCTGTTGGTGCGTTCAGAGGCAGTCCCGTTTGAGGGTTTAAAAACAAGGTGCGAATACCAGAGCTAATGTTTGCTTCAAGTGAATTGCGGTCATTGTTGGTCACGTCGAACCCTGTGATACCGTAAATAGCGATGTTCGCTTGTACACCGTCTACATGGGCAATGTCGTAAGGATTACGCGTTGAAATCATCACCAGTTTTTTGCCTTCAGCGTTCGCGATATCTACGATTTTCTGAGCATTTGCCGCGTGGCCCATTAGGTTGTATGTCGACATGATAATCAGATCGGATTTTACAATGGTGCTACGAAGCTCATTTTCATTTAAGTTATCTTCCATTAATGCCGCTTTCTGCTCGCTAATGAACATTGGGTGATTACCTGTCTCTTGTTTCACAACGTTCAGGTACTTGGTTACAAGTGCATTGCGGCTATCTTCATCAGAAATAACTAGGATATTGCTGGCTTCACTTGGATCGACAGGCAATATATTATTTTGGTTTTCAATAAGCGTGATTGATGCATCAGCGACCTTTTTCTCTTCAAGTTTGTTCGCTTCAGAGCCTACTGAGTCGATGGCAAACTGTTTGTCTGTGGTTTGGTAAACCAGACCCATTTGAAGCTTTTTCTTTATAACGCGAGTTGCGGCTTCTTTCATACGCTCAAGGAACTCTGGATTGGTTTCCATTTTGTCTTCTAGGTAGACAAATAGGCTTTCCAACTGTTTGATTTCATCTCGGTTGGTAATTTGAAGCGGCATCAAAGCAATATCAGCACCGGCGTAAAGTGAAGCGTGAACTGCGTAGTTGCGATCAAAGTTGTCAGCGATGGCCCCCATATCGAGCGCATCGGTCACAATTAGCCCATCAAAGCCAATTTTGTCACGTAAAACCCCAGTCAAAATAGGTTTGGAGAACGTTGCAGGGATTAGCATTTCTTTGTCACTTAAGGTCGCTTGGATCATAGTGTCATCCACGCTTGGTAGCGTCACGTGCGCTGACATTATGGAATCGGTACCGTGCTCAATCGCGTACTTAAATGGAGCGAGGTCGATCGCTTCCCACTCTTCTCGTGAGTAGCTGACTTCTGGTAAATCGTAGTGTGAATCGACGCTCACGTTGCCATGCCCAGGAAAGTGCTTCAGTGCACTGATCACGCCAGCTTCATGAATACCATCCATGTAGGCGGTAGACATTTCATTGATCACATCAACATTGCTGCTGTACGAGCGTACACCAATGATTGGGTTGTTCTGGTTCACATTGACATCAACCACAGGGCCGAAGTTGTAGTTAATGCCTAAAGCGGACAGCTCTGAGCCGTGAATCTTGCCAGCAACGTAAGCATTGTTCGCGTCACCAGAGGCAGCTAGCGCCATGTTTCCTGGCATCTCTGTGCCATTCTGCAATCGAGTGACGTAACCGCCTTCTTGGTCAGTGGCGATAAGAAGCGGCAAGTTGCTGCTTGCTTGCTGAAGAGCATCGGTGAACTCAACAATTTGCTTCGAGTTCACTAAATTTTGGCGGAACAGAATTACACCGCCGATATGGTAGTCGGTGATCATCGAACTAATATCGTCATTCATTCGAGTGACAGGGATATCTTCACCTGTGTAGGAATCTTTGCCCCATGAGCGGAAATCCATCATCAGGGTTTGACCAATTATCTCTCGATTGTTCATGGTGCTAACGATGGTTTCAGCGTATTTTTCTGGTTGTTGCTGGTACTGCTCTAGGTCTTGGTTACTGAATTTATTCATGCCACTCGAACAACCGACAACAGACAATACTACTGTACTCAAAATAATCTTATTCAATTTCATCACTGCTTTTACCTAAGTTAAATCAACGTTTTTAGAACCAAATATGTAAGTCGCTAAGAAACCCACGACATACGAAATAAGCAGACCAATAACAAACACCGCCATCCCTGCAAAAATACCGCTGTTAGAAGTCATTAATGGCACAGCGACGATACCCGATGGGCCAAACACTGTGTTTAATCCGACTGGCATCCCTAAGTAAGACACCAAGCCAATAAAGAACCCGCCAGCTGCACCACCAATACAAGCAGTAACAAACGGTTTTACTCGTGGAAGGGTAACGCCATAAATCAGCGGTTCAGCGATGCCCAGTAAGCCAGGAACAATGGCACCTTTTACTTGGGTGCGAAGAAGCGAGTCTTTTTTCGCCTTGAAGTACAACGCCATGCATGCGCCAACTTGACCGCCCCCCGCCATCGCTAAAATAGGGAAGAGTGAGTTAAAACCTTGAGCTTCCATAAGTGCAAAGTAGACAGGTACAAACCCTTGGTGAATACCAAACACTACCGAGATAAGAAACAAGCCAGCAAGAATCGCAGCGCCAAATGGATTGTCGTTTAAGTTAAGGAATAACCAAGTCATACCTTTAAACAACTCGCCACCAATTGGCATGATGATCAAGTAGGTGACCGCACCCATAATCAGAAGCGTTACGACAGAGGTCAGAATCATATCGAGATCATCGGGCATGTACTTACGTACCAACTTCTCGACGTAAGCACCCGAAATTGCCGCAAGCAACACACCAATAATATTGCCGCGAGGATCGATAGAGAATCCGAAGAATTCGTTCATCCCAGAGTAGACACCAGACGTGGCTGCTGGGTCATAACCCAAAACGAACAGTGAAGCTAGAATCGCCCCGTTAACACCAGAGCCACCAAAGGCTTGCATGGCGTTGTAACCAATTAGAATACTCAAAAAGGCAAAAAGACCAGTACCAAACACTTTCATGTAGGCGACAAGATCCAATAGCGTCTTGCTTGGCTCTTGATCGACGATGTATATCTGCTCAAGTAGGGTCGCAAAACCAAGCAACAGACCCGCCGCGATAAAGCCAGGGATTAAAGGGGTAAAAATGGTGGCGAACTTGCTCAGAAATCGCTGCACTCCACTGGTTTGCTTGCTCTTCATTTGCTTTTTTTGTTCAGCCGCAACCGCAGACAAATCTTCCTCTGCATTAGTTTGTTTTACGGTCGCTTCAGGCTGCTCAAGCATCAAGCTGTTCATCAGCTCAGAAGCTTGTTGCGCTTTACCTGGCCCAAGAATGATCTGAAGTTGTTCGTCACTCTCTACCACACCCAGAACGCCTGGGGTTTTCTTGATGGTATCCAGAGACGCTTGATTGATGTCTACGAGGGCTAAGCGTAAGCGGGTCATGCAGTTCCCACATTTACGAATGTTGCCACCGCCGCCAACGGCTGACAGTAGAGTTTCAATCATAGTAGGCGTTATTTTTGCCATTTGAATTACCTTTTATAACTGAATTTAATTATTCGTCGGCGAGTGCAGTTCGGATGAAACCACCGCTTTTATTGAGTCGTGCACAGGCTTCTTCGGCGCTGATACCAGCCAAAATCATGAGAATTGCGGTTTTGCAGTTGCTATCACAAGCTTTAAGTGCGTCTTCAGCGCGTTCGCTATCCACTCCCGTTGCTTCAATCACAATATTGATTTGACGTTGGACGAGTTTGGCGTTGGTCGCCTCTACATCAACCATCAAATTTCCAAACACTTTTCCACTGCGGATCATGGCGCCGCTAGTCAGCATATTAAGAACCAACTTCTGAGCGGTACCGGCCTTCATTCTTGATGAACCCGTCACCACTTCAGGGCCCACTACCGGGGTAATGGCAATGTCTGCTGAATTCGCCATTGGTGAATCTGGGTTGCATGAAATAGACACTGTGGTCGCTCCGACAAATCGAGCATAGGTGAGGCCACCCAACACATATGGAGTTCGACCGCTCGCGGCTATTCCGACGACTACGTCTGACTCTGTTAGCGCCAACGATTTTAAATCTGCTTGTGCGAGCGCAGGATCATCTTCCGCGTTCTCTACAGCTTTTAAGATGGCTTGGTGCCCGCCAGCAATAACGCCAATGACTTGTTCAGGGCTCGTGCCATAAGTCGGTGGGCATTCGCTTGCATCTAAAATGCCTAAGCGCCCAGAAGTGCCAGCGCCGATGTAGATTAATCGGCCACCTTTTGCAAAAGCACTTGTGATCGCGTCAACGGCTTTTGCAATGTGAGGAAGGACTTCTTCTACGGCTAACGCAACACGTTGGTCTTCTTTGTTGATGACGGCTAGCATGTCAATTGTTGATAGCTTATCAATGTCTGCGCTTGCAGGATTGCGGCTCTCTGTAACCAAACGGTTCAAATCGATCTTCATTACTTGTTCTCTTACCCAATACAAACTGAGGGCGATACTAAAGAATAAAATATTCCGTTTGAGTGATAAAAATCACAGTTAGAGTTATTCTGAAGTGGTGATTTAGGTGGAATAATTGTGATAAATTTATACTAAATCCCAGGCATTCCGACTTAAGTGGCGGTTTGAACTGAATATTCATTATTCTTCATTATTCTTCATTAGGAATATTTTATTCTAAAATAATCGAGGTGAAATGTGTCAGTCGTGAATAAAATTGTCAGCCGTCGTACTCAGCTCTCTGCCAATGCGAGAAAAATTGCGGATTGGATAACATCAAATGTGGAACAGGCAGCCTCATTGACAAGCCAAGAACTGGCGCAAGCGACCAACGTGAGTCAATCAAGTATCGTGAAATTTACGCAGCGAATTGGTTTTAAAGGCTACAGTGAATTCAAGCTAGCGCTGACGGAGGATATAGGTCGAAAGCACGCCATTCAAACCACCCCACTGCACAGTAATATTCTGGCCGATGACCCATTCAGCGTTATTTCTCAAAAGCTTGTGCAAGAAAAAACCGATGCGATGATCCAGACAACCAATGCGCTGTCACTTGATACCTGCACGGAAGCTATTCGACTGTTAGATGGTGCCAATAGAGTGCAAGTCGTGGGTATTGGAGGCTCAGCACTCACGGCAAAAGAGTTTAGCTTTAAATTGCTGAAATTAGGCATTACCGCTTTAGCAGAACAAGACAGTCACGTTCAGATAGCGATAGCCCGTACGCTTACCCCGCAAGATGTCCAAGTTGTTATTTCGTTTTCAGGGGAAAGAAAAGATGTGTTAATCGCCGCAGAAACAGCAAAGGAGCAAGGTGTTAAAGTCATCGCTCTTACCTCCGCTCGTAAAAGTAAACTTCGAAGCATCGCGGATTTATCCTTTGATACGATTGCTGATGAAAGCCAATACCGAAGTTCATCGATAGCATCCCGAACAGCTCAAAACATTATTACTGATTTGCTGTTCATTGCATTAGTGAAGCAAAGAGATGAATCAGCAAGACAGCTTATTGATGACATCAACTCAGATATTCGTCAGGTTTCGCATAGATAACTGGTTACTTTACTTTCTTCTAGCTTGGATTTTTTGAGATAGGAACACTAAAGCGAAACAACACTCTTTATCTCTTCCAAAACCTCGGCGTTAGCGATAGCCCCGAGGTTCTCTACATTTTTGCCATTGATCACCTGTTTCACAGCCAACTCCACCAGTTTGCCAGAGCGTGTTTTTGGCACGTCGCTGATCGCAAATATCTGGCTTGGCACGTGTCTTGGCGAACAAGAGGATTTGAGTTTGCTTTTGATGGCTGTCAGTAACTTTTCATCTAAACTCACACCTTGCTGCAGCTGAACAAACAGCCATACCTGTTCATTGCGGTCGATGTTTTTACCGACTGCTATCGAATCGATGATGCCGTCAATGGTGTTCACTTGCTGATAGATTTCGGCCGTACCAATTCGCACGCCACCGGGGTTGAGTGTGGTGTCGCCTCGCCCGTAGAACAGGTAGCCGCCATGTTCGCTCTGTGCGACTTCATCACCGTGATGCCACACATTGTCGAACCTATCCCAATATGTGCTGTGATAGCGCTCTCCGGTGTCATTCCAAAAGCCAGCGGGGAAGTTGGGTAGGGAGTTGGTGCATACTAATTCGCCACGTTCGTGATCGACCTTTTGACCAGACGAATTGAACACCTTGATGTCGACGCCGAGCCCGGCCTGTTGGCACTCACCGCGATACACAGGCGAGATTGGGTTACCCAAAACAAAGCAGCCACAAATATCCGTGCCGCCAGAAATCGACGCTAAATGCAGGTCTTGCTTGATGTGCTTGTAAACGTAATCGAACTGCTCTGGGTAAAGCACAGAACCCGTCGAGCACAGTGTTCTCAAATGAGGAAGCGAGTGACTGTCTATTGGCGAGAGTTCGGCTTTCTCAATCGCCTCTAAATACTTGGCTGAGGTGCCAAATGTCGATACGTCAGCACGCTGCGCTAAATCCCATAGAACGTTAGGTTGCGGGTAAACCGGGCTACCATCAAAGATAACCAAACAAGCACCGCTGGCGAGCGCAGATACGTGCCAGTTCCACATCATCCAACCACAAGTGGTGTAGTAGAACACGCGATCTCTTGGTTTAATATCGCAATGAAGCTGATGCTCTTTTAGGTGGTTGATGGTAGTGCCACCGACAGAATGCACTATACATTTGGGTTTGCCTGTGGTGCCGGAAGAGTAGAGTACAAACAACGGTTCATTGAAGCCGACACGAGTAAATCGAAGAGGTTTTGTCTGATAGTGATTAATGATGCTGTGCCAGCTTAGAATCGACACATCATGTTCAACTTTTTTCTTCTCTAAATCGCTCTTCTCTAAGTCATTACTCGGTTTCAAATAACCGATCTCACACACCTGTTTTAATTCGTTTAAGTGTTCGATGATTTCACGGTTCTTGCCCGCCATATCGAACGTTTTGCCATTGAAGGTGTAACCGTCACAGGTGAACAGCACCTTAGGTTTCACCTGTCCGAATCGCTCAATCACACTCTCTACTCCAAAATCAGGCGAGGTCGATGTCCAAATCGCGCCTAAGCTGGTGGCGGCTAGCATGGCTATCACGGTTTGTGGCAGATAGGGAGTATACGCAGCAACTATATCACCTTGTTTCACTCCGCTATCGACAAGCCATTGCTGAACACTAGAGACAGCTTCACACAGGGTTTCCCATGTATAACTCTGTTGTTCGCCACGTTCATTCTCAAACCAAATCGCAAGCTCATCAGGCATGGTGTGTGCCAAACGCAGCAAGTTCTCGGCGTAGTTTACTTGTGCATTGGGAAACCAAACCGCATCACGGTTCGATTTAGGCTGCTGCCAGCGGCTCCCACCTTGAGCTTTGATGGTCTCGCTTTCTGCCTTGTTAATAGAGTCTTGTGAGCCGACTACTCCACAAAACTGCCACACGTTTTGCCAAAACGATTCCGGCTGAACTACAGACCATTGGTGGAGTTCGGCATAGTTTTTTACGTCCCTATCTAGGTTTAACCAAGACTGTTCAAGGCTATCGATGAATCGGGTTAAGTTGGCATTGGCGATACGCTGCTCGCTTGGCTGCCAAATGGGCTTATTGCTTTCGTGCATTCCTTTACCTTTAACAAAAAGTTAACGTTTTCAGTCTGGTATTTAGGTTTTACAAAGTCAAAAGTTCAGCAAAATAAGCGCTTGGTGGAATTGTGTAAATAAAATGTTACACGATCGCTTGTTTCGAAAAATCGCGCAAATTGGCGCTTATAAGGAGTGGAGATAGGCTTAAAGTGAGACATTCGAAAGGAGGAGTGTAATGACTCAATATCATTCTAAGCCCGTGAGCCAAGAGGGATGGGTTGAGTGGAGCCTCGAAGAAGACGCTATTTGGCACGACTTAGTGAAAAGGCAACTGGACGTGATTAATGACCGCGCATGCGATGCTTATTTGCACGGTTTGACCTTGCTGGATCTACCATTAGACAGAGTTCCCCAGCTGCCAGAGATAAATAAAGTGCTAATGGAAACAACCGGTTGGCAAGTTCAGCCTGTGCCTGCATTGATCGATTTCGACCGATTCTTTGATTTGCTCGCCAATAAGAAATTCCCAGTTGCGACATTTCTGAGAACGCGAGACGAGTTCGATTACTTACAAGAACCTGATTTCTTTCATGAAATTTTCGGCCATTGTGCCATGCTCACTAATGCCGATTTCGCGGCTTTCACTGAGCATTATGGAAAACTAGGCCAAGCCGCCACATCTAAACAGCGCGCTTATCTTGCCCGTTTGTATTGGTTTACGGTTGAGTTCGGTTTAGTAAAAGAAGGCCAACAACTGAAAATCTATGGCGGTGGCATTCTTTCGTCTCCAGCGGAAACTATGTATGCGTTGGGAGGGGATTTGGCCGTTCGCGAGCGGTTCGATCTGCAAACGGTTTTAAGAACGCCTTATCGTATCGACATCATGCAGCCGAAATATTACGTGATCGACGAGCTATCTGAGCTCTTTAAAATCAGTCAGGAAAACCTATTACAGCAAGCTGATCTCGCCATCGATGCGGGGTTACTACCACCACTTTTTGAACCCAAGGAACCAACACATGTTGAATGAACAAAAATGCGAAGCCTGCAGTATCGACGCGATTGCCCTAAGTGAAGATGAACAACAATCTTTACTGTTGGAGTTGTCAGACTGGCAGATCATCGAAAGAGACGGCATCCCGCAGCTTGAGAAGGTGTTCAAGTTTAAGAACTACAAGCAAGCATGGGCATTCAGCAACATAGTGTCAGAACTGGCAGAAGAAGAGTTCCACCATCCTTCGATCTTATTGGAGTGGGGCAAAGTCACCGTCACTTGGTGGAGCCACTCAATCAAAGGCCTGCACAAAAATGACTTCATCTGCGCCTCACGCTGCGATGTGTTCGCGGTGAGTGAATAGTTTTGTAGGTTAGGAGTTACTCTTGCAACCTCTGTGATGCGATTAACTCATTATTCGGCTCATAATGTGAGTTGAATAATTGCCTTAAACAGCTCATAGTATGAGTTGAATAAGTGATACTTTCGCATCATGGGGTGTAATATGTGGATTTGGCAGCAAGATAATTGGCCAAACTTTGTTTGGGATAATCAGAAAATAGGCGTGAGGTTAAGAGAAGTACGGCTTAATCAGGGCATTCTATTGGGCAAGATTACCTCACAGTCGGCAGATCAATCCCAAACCATGCTCGACACCTTATTAGCGAACATAGTCCATTCCAGTGCGATTGAGGGAGAAAAGCTTAATGCTTTCTCGGTCCGGTCTTCTTTAGCCAATAAACTCGGTGTCAGTGAAGATCGACCTTTTCCAACGACAGAACAAACCGATGGCCTAGCTGAAATTATGTTGGATGCGGTGCAGAACCTAACAGAGCCACTAGCGCTTGATAGGATCTTACATTGGCACGATAGACTGTTTCCTCAAGGCTACACCATGTTTAACCCTGTAGTTGGAGGTCAGCTACGAGGTGACGCTCCGATGCAAGTGGTATCAGGAAGAATTGACCGCCCAACCGTGCACTTTGAAGCGCCTAGCCGAGACATTCTTGATGCTGAGCTAGATACATTTATCAAATGGTTTAATGATTCACTTACCGACGCCACACTCGATCCTCTATTGCGAGCCGCAATCACTCACCTTTGGTTTATCACCTTACACCCGTTAGATGATGGTAATGGTCGTATTACTCGATTGTTGACCGACTTGGCATTAGCACAGGCCGAGCAGCAGTCGGTACGCTTCTATGCGATGTCGGTGGGAATTCTCGCTAACCGCAAGCATTACTACGAGATATTGGAGCGAACCCAGAAAGGGGGACTCGATATTAGCGAATGGTTGATGTGGTTCTTAGATACGTTAGACGAGACGTTTACAGGGGTTTTCGTTGAGGTCGACCAAACTGTATATAAGACCAACTATTGGCGCAGCATCGACCAAACCAAGCTTACAGCAGAGCAAGTAAAAGTGCTGAATAGGATGCTCGATGGTGATTTTTCAGAAGGTATCAATGCCAGCCAATATCAGAAAGTAGCAAAGGTGAGTAGTGCCACAGCAACACGTCATTTGAACGCTTTGATTGAGCATGGCTGCTTAGTTAAATCTGGTTCTGGCGGACGAAGCACCCGCTATCTGTTGCCGAAGTAGGGTCTATGCCTTTGATGTATCTCAGGGTAAGTTTGACCTAGCTATTAGCGACCACATCCCCCTGCTCTGCTTTCAATTTAGAGTATCAAAAACTCATAAATCTCAAAAGAATAATGTTATGCAACTGCAGTTCTATATTGGTATTATGATACTTTGATAAGCGTGATGAATCGAGTTAAATGATGCAGTTAGATGAGTATATTAAAGAGACGTTAGTACAGATAGTAAAAGGCGTGAATGATGCTGCTCAAGAGGTTTCTTCGTTAGGTGGCACTGTTAATCCTCATGCAACGTTTATTGATGTTGGTTTTGATGTACACCCTGAAAAGCCACCAAAGCAAACTATTAAATTTGATATAGCAATCCAAGTAAAAGAAAGCACTGATGTTGATGCTAGCGCAAAAGCCAAATTATCAGTTTTCTCTATCGGAGGCGGTATTAAAAACTTAGATGAATCAAACATTGCTCATAGAGTCACTTTTGAAGTTCCTTTAGACCTCCCTTGCCAAGCTTTTACTAATATAGAGTAAGCGTGTTAGTTATGCTGCTGCTTTTCTCGAAATGCAGCAGTATTGGCCATACAAAGATAACATTTACCCCTCTACTTTTTATCTTGTCACGGCTCTTTAGCCAAACGCACTTTCCCAAACTAGCTTGACCTGCATCAGCGACTTGCTGCTTTCTCGTCCTACAACCCCCACTATTGCTCATAGTATTGGTTTTATGAGGCTGCTCTATGATATATTTCTCGGCCAAGCGTATTACAGACGAAGGCTAATAATGTCTATCAACCTTTCACTCCTTCCACCCAGTGAGAAAAATAAAATCGAACTGGATAAGCAAGCATCGTTTCTTGTATGGAAACTGAAGCAAGCGAAATGTGGCCCTGAAGCCATTGTTGAAGAAGCAATGAAGCTAGGTGACCCAGAAGAAAAGGCTTGGTTTGATCAGTCTGTAGAAAAATACAAACGGGTAATGGGTGTCGCATAAACGCAGACAAACCTTGCCCAGCAGTGCTGTAGAATTGAAATGACACAGTAATTTGCTAGAATTTGCACCGTTAATTGAATCAGAGAGAAGATCCCGATGGGAAGAAGTTTTGAAGTGCGCAAGGCCTCAATGGCGAAAACTGCAGGCGCAAAAATTAAAGTTTATTCTAAATACGGTAAAGAGATTTACGTACTGGCTAAGAACGGCAGCTCTGACCCAGACATGAACCTACCTCTTAAGCACCTGATTGCTAAAGCGAAGAAAGACCAAGTACCAGCTCACGTTATCGACAAAGCGATCGATAAAGCGAACGGCGGCGGCGGTGAAGACTTCCAACCAGCTCGTTACGAAGGTTTTGGCCCAGGTGGCACAAGCGTAATCGTTGACTGTCTAACTGACAACGGCAACCGTACTTTCCAAGACGTTCGCCAATGTTTCGTTAAGACTGGTGCGAAAATCGGTGTTGAAGGTACTGTTTCTCACATGTTCGCTCACCAAGCTGTATTCCAGTTCAAAGGCGAAGATGACGAGATCATCCTAGAAACGCTTATGATGGAAGACGTAGACGTGACTGACGTTGAGCTAGAAGACGGTGTAATCACTGTATTCGCTCCAACGACTGAGTTCTTCAAAACGAAGACTGCACTAAACACTGCGTTCCCAGAGCTAACGCTAGACGTTGAGGAAATCACTTTCGTTCCTCAAACGACTACACCAGTAGCTGAAGAAGATTCTGAGAAGTTCCAGAAGTTCTTAGACATGCTTGACGACTGTGATGACGTTCAGCAGGTTTACCACAACGCTGAGCTGTAATCTTTACAGTAACAAAAGTTATTAAAAAACCGAGCCTAGTGCTCGGTTTTTTTATGAACGTTATACCTGATTTCCCTTGATCATCGTTCCATAATGTACGGCTGACAAAGCGTTCTCTGGTCGCGATTTATCGCTGAACTTCATTATATTGTTCGTCTTATCCCGACATGAATCTGATTTAAGTACTCCCTGAGTATCATCGGGGTGATCGCCAAGCGTATTTAGTGTACAAAGAAAGAAAATATCAGCCAAAGGCTTTGACCCTGCTTATTGATGCACTGATTGAGAGTGTTCGATCTTTTCATAGCGATGGTTTGGTCAAATAAAAGGAGAAAGAAATGAAAGTAAGTTTTATCGGGCTAGGCGTTATGGGTTTCCCAATGGCAGGCCATCTAGTCAAAGCCGGTTTTGAAGTAACGGTATTTAACCGCACTCACAGTAAAGCGCTAGACTGGGCTGATAAACACCAAGGTAAAGCGGCAGAATCTGTGGCTGAATGTGTAGCGGAAGCTGACGTGGTATTGGTTTGTGTGGGCAACGATGACGACGTACGCAGCATGACAACCAGCGAAACAGGCGCATTGGCAGCGATGAAGCCAAACGCGATTCTTGTCGATCACACTACAACGTCTGCAGTTCTGTCTGAAGAGCTTGAAGTGGCAGCGAAGCAAGCCGGTATTCGCTTTATGGATGCACCTGTATCTGGTGGCCAAGCGGGCGCAGAAAATGGCGTGCTAACCATCATGTGTGGTGGCGAACAAGCGCTTTTCAACGACCTTCAACCTGTGTTCGAAGCTTACGGTAAGTCGTCAGTTCTTATGGGTAAAGTCGGCCAAGGCCAACGCGCGAAAATGGTTAACCAGATCTGCATTGCAGGAGTGTTGAATGGCTTATCTGAAGGCTTAGTGCTTGCTGAAAAATCAGGTTTGGATATCCCAACTCTGGTTGATTGCCTTAAAAACGGCGCTGCTGGCTCATGGCAGATGGAAAACCGTGCTACCACAATGGCACAAGACAAGTTCGATTTTGGCTTTGCAATTGATTGGATGATCAAAGACTTAGGTTTCTGTCTAGATGAAGCTGAGCGCCAAGGCATCCAGCTTCCACTGACTGAAAAGACCAACAACGCCTACAAGGCACTGTCTGCCGAAGGACAAGGCCGCATGGATACATCAGTATTGATGAAAGCCGTGGTTGAAGAGACAAAGAAGTAGTCGCATCGAAGAAGCAGTAAAAGCTTCGTTTGAAAATTAAAAATAGCCGCTGATTAGCGGCTATTTTTGTTTGGTTTGAGCTCTGCCGAGTGCGTTAATCCAAAAAATAAATCCCCTCCTAGCCTCCCCTTGATTCATATGTAGATCTCTTGCTGATCGTGGAAAGGGGAGGAATAGAACATCGATCGTTAAAAATGTCGATGTATGTTCAGTGCTAATGAAAGTTCTCCCCCTCTGCTAAAGATCTAGAGATATTGATGAACCCAGATTGAGGGGGAGGTAACTATGGCTAATTATGCGAATAGTGTTCGTCTAGTTCCTATAAGGTTGAGACCCCACTCACGCCCCAGCTCAACCATTCACTCCTCATTATTACCATTCGTCGCATTGGTAAAACTGCACGACAAATTCTAGTTAACCTTTCAACGTCAACATTTGAAAGGGATTAGAAATCATGACTACTTCACACTCATTTAATTCAGGCTCTACAACTTCTGTGCTTAAGCGTTCATTGCTGATTGCTCTTGTTTCGTTTGCACCGTCGTTAGCTTTAGCGAACCCGAGTTCAGACGTGCTCGATATCTACAACCAAGCGGCGCAAGGCAATGAAGACTTGGTTGAAGTGGCTTATGAACGCCTTAATGACACGCTGCAACAAGACGGCGCTACGCCACTGACTTTAGTTTATTTAGGAAGCACAGAAACCCTGATGGGGCGTGATGCGTTCTTACCTTGGAACAAGATGAAGTATGTGGAGAGAGGCTTATCAACCATTGATAAATCACTGGTGCTGCTAAAAGACGAAGACCAACCGATTCATGAGCAACCTCGTGTTCAAGGGCTGCCAGATTCTTACTTAACTCGCGCAATGGCCGCGGTGACTTACACCTCGCTACCAGGCATGTTTAACCATTTTGATCGTGGTTATGACCTGTTCCTCGCGTTACTCGCGGAAGATGATTTCCAACAGCAACATTTCGCTGCGACATCGTGGATTTACCGTTACGCCATTACTGCATCGATTCGTGCTGAGGACTTCGAGCAAGCACAGGTGTGGCTTGAAAAGATGGAAAACACCGATGCTGGCAACATCGAGACAATGACGGCGAAAGCCCTAATAGCGAAAGCCAAATAGCGGTTTACTAAAGCTCATTAACAACTGCGAACGCTTAAAAATTATGGGTCAGCGGAGGACAAAGGAATGATTGAATTTAAAGATATCTGCAAAGCATATGTCACGGGCGGTCAACGTGTTGATGCATTAAGCGGGGTCGATGGACATATCCGGCGCGGTGAAATGGTGGCGTTGTGTGGCCCTTCTGGTTCAGGGAAAAGCACACTTTTGAATATTTTGGGTTTGTTGGATATGGACTATCGAGGACAGATCAATATTGATGGCCAACCGTATCCGACTGAGCAAATCGCCGCTGCGCGTTTTCGTCGTCAGTCGCTGGGTTTTGTGTTTCAGCGCTTCAATCTGGTTCCAGTGATGACAGCACTTGAGAACGTGGCCTACCCATTGATGTTGAACCAATGTTCGAAACAAGAACAGCAGACCAGAGCACAAGAGATGTTGGAGCGTGTTGGGCTAGGCGAATATGTACATCATCGCCCAGACAATCTTTCAGGCGGCCAGCAGCAACGTGTCGCGATAGCCAGAGCGCTAATCCACAACCCAAGCTTAGTCATTGCCGATGAGCCGACCGCTAGCTTAGACAGTCACACCGCCAACCTTGTGATCGACATTATGAAAGAGCTCGGCCATGAAATGGGCACCACCTTTATTGTCGCAACGCATGACCCAAGAATGGCGCAGCGTTGTGACCGAGTCATTGAACTTATCGATGGTCAACTGGCACTACAAGCCACAGCAATGGAGGCAATCTCATGGGCAAGTTAACACAAAGAATGAGCACTTTTTTGCTTCCTACCTCGGTGCGTTTGGCGTGGCTTAATTTATTGAGAAACGGTCGCCGTAGTCTGCTTTCGGTATTGATCATCGCAATTGCCGTATTTGCGCTGACCTCGGCTGGAGGTTATGGGCTTTATACCTATGAATCTCTGCGTGAATCGACCGCGCGCGATACTGGTCATCTTACTTTGAGTACGCCGGGATATTTTGAGCAAGATGAAGACATGCCGCTGAGTAATGGTCTAGACAATGTTCAAGCCCTAACCAAGAGCATTATTGGCGACAGCGACGTGCGTGGTGTGCAGCCTAGGGTCTATTTTAGCGGCTTGGTTTCTAACGGCAGCAAATCGACCATTTTTATGGGAACGGGTGTCAATGAGCGTGAGTTCGACATGAAAGGTCCTTTCTTAGATGTGCGCAGCGGTCAGACCCTCTCGGATGTGAAATCGCCAAGATACGACAGCCAAGAGCCACAAGTGATGCTGGGAACTGACCTTGCTCGTAATCTCAAAGTTGCCGTTGGCGATTGGGTGACACTGCTCGCGACTACCAGTGACGGCGCATTGAACGCTTTTGATTTTAAGGTGCAGGGTATTTACTCGACAGGAGTGCCTGAGCTGGATAAGCGTCAGTTATACGTACACATCACCACTGCCCAAGAGCTTTTAGCGTCAGACAAAGTCAGTACCTTGTCGGTGTTTCTATTTGAAACAAGCAAGACCTCGACCGTTCAACAGCGTATCCAAACAGCTTTAGATCGAAATAGTGCGAGCCAAAGCGATCAAGGCACAGAGATCGAGATCACCCCGTGGCAAGATCGCGCGTTTTTCTACACCAAGGTTAAAGATCTTTACGACCGGATCTTCGGCATCATGGGCGCAGTTATGGCATTGGTAGTGTTTGTGTCGTTGTTTAACACCATGACCATGTCGGTGACCGAGCGTACTCGTGAAATTGGCACCTTGTCGGCACTAGGCTGTTACCCGTCTGAAATCGTCGCAGGTTTCTTAAAAGAGGCGGGATTGTTGGCTGTGATTGGCAGCGCGATCGGCGCGTTAGTGAGTGGCTTCGTGTCGGTGTTATTGCTGGTGGTGGATATCCAAATGCCACCACCTCCCGGCAGAACCGAGGGTTACCCACTCAACATTTACTTCTCATTGGAATTAGTTGGTTACGCCACTTTAGGTGTGTTGACGATATGTTTGCTAGCTGCTTATTTTTCTGCTCGCAAAGGCGTGAATAAGCCAATCACGGAGGCGCTGGTTTATGTATAAATTTACTCGTTCACTCACTGTTTTAGGTTCTGTATTGGTTTTGGTTCTAGCATCGACACCAAGCTGGGCAGTCGATTCACAACAAGTCACAGAGATGATCGCCAAGGCGGATAGCTATCGCTTGAACAGCGCACAAGCCTCTAAGGTAGTGTCTCTGGTGGCGCTATATCAAGACGAGCAACTGGACAAAACCCGTGAATACAACGTCTACACAAGACCAAATCGAGAGTCATTAGTGGTCTTTAAATCAGCCGTTGAGGCAGGTCAAAAGATGCTGATGATTGAAGATAACTATTGGCTGTTGATGCCGAAATCTCGTCGACCAATTCGTATTACACCGATGCAAAAGCTATTGGGTGAAGCCTCGGTAGGCGATATTTCAACGCTGACGTGGAGTGAAGATTACCAAGGTGAGTGGGTTGCCGAGCAACAAGTTGAGATGCCGACTGGCGAGACACTCGATACCCATCACTTAAAGCTCGCGGCGAAAACCAAGGGGGCGAGTTACCAGTCGATTGATCTGTGGTTAACAGCAGACCGTGCATTCCCAGTTAAAGCGGATCTGTATCTGCGTTCTGGAAAACTGGCGAAACAAGCTTGGTTTACTGAAGGCGTGCGTGATGGATTACCAACAGTGGTGTCGATGACCTTGCTCGATAAGATTCAGCCGAGTAAGAAAACCGTGATTGAGTACCGCGAGGTGAGTGAACAAGCCTTGGCTGACAAATACTACAACCCTGCTTACTTATCGCGTAACAGCGTGTCTGGGCTGTAGGTGAGCGTCATGAAAGCTTCCAATTGCCGATTCCACATTAAGCCTTTAATCGCTAGCTTTCTTGCATTGTCTTGTGTGAGTAACACGACTCAAGCGGACGATCTGAGCCTAGCGTGGGACTGGCAACTGAGTGCTGAAGCCGTTGAATCGCGAGAGTCGCCATTTAGCCCTTTTGCATCTGATAATCGTCAGTCACTCAATGGTTTGTTGGATCTTGAAGTTGGATATGGCAATTGGCTTGGCCTGTTTGCCGTGAAAGCCAATGATATTTTGACTAATACTCCTCAAGACCAAGACGCGAGCTTTGAATCGGAATTTATTGTGCGAGAGTTGTTTTGGCAAGGTGGTGTCGAGCTGTCGAATTCAGCGTTCGGTGACCACTATCTTGATGTCACGCTTGGCAAGGTTCGTTTGGATTGGGGCGTGGGCTATGGCTATCGACCGTTAGACATCATCAAACCTTATCGCCAAAACCCAGTAGGCATTGTCGCAGAGGAGGGCGCGGGTGTGGCATCGGCGTCACTGTTCGATATGACGGGCGAGTGGACACTGCTTTACAGCGATTCATCATGGACTTCTCAAGACGTGAATGAGTTCGAAAAGCAGAACCAACAACAAGGCGTTGGCTTACGTCGTTACAATCTGATTGGCGACCACGAATATCAATGGGTCGCTTATTACGATGATGTACGCCATGGCTTACTTGGGGCGAGCTTGGTGTCGGTATTAAATCTCGCGTGGGAGTTTCACGGTTCGATGGTTTATCAGCGACAAAGCCTTGGCTACAGCCAGCCTGATTCCATGCTTAAACCTGTGTATCTCGAAGAGCAGGGCGAGGCCTATCAAGCGTTAGCCGGATTAACATGGGCCAATGATACTGGCCACAATGTGGTCTTGGAATACTGGTTTGATAGCCGCGCTTGGAGCAATTCTGAATGGCAAAGTGCCATAGAAAGTGCCGAGTCTTTGTCGGTTAATCCTATGACTGCATCACTGGCTGGTTCTTACGCTCAAGGCTATCAACACGCCAATTTGGTTCAACACAACCTCATGTTTCACTGGTCTTTGGACTCGACACATGGCTGGCTTGAAGATATCACGCCAACATTTGATGTCATGCTATCTCCACAAGACGGTGGCTTTATTGCTACGCAGTGGCTCAATTATCAGGCTTTCGATAATGGCGATTCATCGTTGGAATTGGAACTTGCTGCACGCTTTCTAGGCGGTAAAAGTGATTCTGCTTACGCCAACTTACCGGATAGTCATATGATTCTTTTAAATATCAAAGGACGATTTTAATGAACACTTTTTCAAACAGTAAGTTTCCATGGATTAAAAGCTTTACGCTGACCACTCTGTTTTGTTTCGTTATCGCCATCACCACTCAAACGATTTGGGGCGGCGATCTTGTGGTCAATCTCGCGATAAGCCTTGGTTTTGGCTACAGCGCGGTGGGTTCTTCTTTTATCTTAGTTGAGGTGTTTAAGAGGAAATCAAAGGTGTTTGATGTCGGGATCTCAATGGTGATTGCGATGACCTTTGGTACCTTGAACGCGCACTATTGGTTGAACGGATATTTCGGGGCCAATATCTCGGACCTTAAATCTGTAGTCTTGCTCGGTGTGATCTTCTGTTCGGTTTGCTATTACTATTTCTACACCCGAGAGCAACAACTACGCGCTGATAACGAATTGGAAGTGGCTAAGCGTCGTCAGGCCGATCAAGAAAAGGTCGTGGTGCTGAGTCAGCTTAAGCAACTGCAAAGCCAAATTGAACCGCACTTCTTGTTCAACACACTTGCGACCATCAATGTGTTGATTGAGAGTGATAGCGCGAAAGCCAAGTTGATGCTCGAAAAACTGACTGACTTATTGCGCGTGACTTTGAAAAACAGCCGCACCGAGCAATCGACCATCGCACAAGAGGTCGACTTGTTAGACGCTTATCTTAATATTCAGAAGATACGCTTGGGGGAGCGCTTAGCGTTCTCGATTGAAACACACGAGATTAGCGATTTGCAGGTGATTCCACCGTTCTTGATTCAACCTTTGGTCGAGAATGCACTTACGCACGGTATCGAACCCAAAGCGGCGGGTGGCCAAGTGAATATTCGTATTACTCAACAAGCCGAGCAGCTAAAAATTGAAGTGGCTGATAATGGCGCAGGGCTGAAAACGCCTTCTGCGAATACGGGTCACGGTGTTGGGTTAAGCAATATTCGTCAAAGAATCGAAACCCTTTATGGTGATAAGGCGAGCCTAACGATTACTGAACACGCTGAAGGCGGGGTCGTGTCGACGATCTTGTTACCGCTGACTGATGCAGTTGTCTAGAATTGCAGACCAGAAAGCACAGAACAGTGACGAAAAATAGACGATTTACAGTGTGAATTTAAAGGACTAACCATGAATAACCCAGCAATACAGCCGAGCGTAACGGCGATTATCGCAGACGATGAAGCACTGTTAAGGCATCACTTAGACAAGAGCCTTGCTGAGGTTTGGCCTGAGCTGGAGATCGTCAGTAAGGCACAAAACGGTTTGGAGGCGATGCAAAGTATTCAGCAGCTTAAGCCCGACGTGGCTTTTCTCGATATTCGTATGCCAGAGCTGGATGGAATCTCGCTGGCGAAGCAACTCAACAAGCTAGATTCACCGCCATTGATTGTGTTTATTACGGCTTATGACGAATACGCAGTTAAAGCCTTTGAACACAATGCGATGGATTACCTGCTGAAGCCAATCAATGAAGAGCGCTTACTGGCCACATGTCAGAAGGTGCAAGCGCGTTTGTTAAGCCGTCAAAAACAGCCTGGTGACACCTCAGTACAGCCCGATATCACAGCGTTAATGGCTCAGCTTCAACAGCTATCACAATCGTCTTCCCAACAAAACAAGCACCAGTATCTCACGTGGCTCAAAGCCAGTGTCGGAGAAGACATTCACCTAATCGCCGTCGATGATGTCGCTTACTTCAAAGCAGAAGACAAGTACGTGTCTATATTTAAGAAGGGTCAAGGGGGATCGCTAGAGGAGTATATTCTTCGCGTGTCACTAAAAGAGTTGATAGCGCAACTCAATCCTGATGAGTTTTGGCAGATCCATCGCTCGGTGGTGGTTAAAGTGTCGGCCATTGATAAGGTGAAGAAAGGGCTCTCAGGTCAGATGTCGGCGTATGTGTCAGGGGAAAAGCTACCGATCAGCCGTGCCTCGCAAGCGTTGTTTAAGGGTATGTAGAGAACTGGCTGAAATTTATGTAGCTTATTGATTTTAAATAGATGTAGTTAGCGAGTCTAAAATCGATTTAATAGGCTCTTATCTAAATGCCTATTTAAATGAGCACAGCGATCTTACATAACGATTGGTGGTTTATAAAATAAAGATCTAGATCACAAAGATACTCATCAGGTTCAATATTAAATAATAATCGTTAGCTCAATCTGTATATTGTCGATGAATGACATTAAGAGGTTGTTATGAAAACATATTATTTAGCGACGGCTCTATGCCTCACCTTAGTTGGCTGTAGCTCAACATCAAAAACTACCGAAACGCCAATCCAGCCGGATCCGGCATGGACTTCAGGCCAACTAGAAAATGGCCTTACTTATCATGTTTATCCAGATCATGAAGAATCCGTATCTGTTCGTTTAGTCGTGCACGCCGGTTCGATTCAAGAGACTTCTCAACAAGAAGGCTACGCGCACTTCTTGGAACACATGGCATTCAATGGCAGTAAAAACTTCTCTCAGAACGATGTGATTCGTCTATTCGAAGACGCAGGCGCTAGCTTTGGTGCTGATATTAATGCCTACACTTCTTATGAAGAGACGGTCTACCAGTTAGATTTGCCAGATAACATCCAATTGCAGTCTGCTTTGACGTGGATGCGTGACATTGGTGATGGCCTGGATCTATCAAGTTCAGAAGTCGAAAAAGAAAAAGGCGTGGTTCTTGGTGAGTTCCGTATGGCTCGCCTCGATGATAAGTCATTCGGAGATATATATTATGATTACTTCGTTGAAGGCGGCCCGTACGAATCGCAAGATGCATTAGGGACTAAATCGTCGATCGTGAATGCTACTCCTCAAGGCATCACCAACTTTTATCAGACTTGGTATCAACCTCAAATAGTTGAGCTGGTCGTTTCTGGTGATGTGGACATCAAAACTGTGATTCCACTTATTGAAGAAAAGTTTTCTAGCTGGGAGCGTGGCGATACGCCGAGACCAGAGAAACAGAAAACGACCTCATTCAATGAAGATGATTATGTTGAGTACGCAGGAAGAGAAGCGCCAAGCATCACTCTGACGTTTAACCGCGGTTCAAATATAGTTGAAAATCATGCTCAGCAGAATCAACGCAGGTTAGATGAAACCGCTCAGCAATTGATTCAACGACGATTAGAAGCGGTGTTCAATGATGCCGCGTTCCCGACTCAATGGATTGCATCTGATAGTTATCGAATGGGCGCTTTTTACTATTCGTCAATAAGTGTTGGGTTTCCGGCTGGAGACCGTGAAGTTATCCAACAAGATCTGCTTTCTACATTGGCATCATTGCGTGATTTTGGTGTTTCGGAAACGGATATTGCTGGCGAACTGTACTACTACCAAGACTTGCTGGATAACATCGAGCATAACTGGGATAAAATGGACAGTGTTGAACACGCGAATTACAAAGTGAGTGCGTTAGTCAATGATCGAATAGTCCAATCACAGAAAGATTATCAAGCAAGCTTGGAAGCTTTCATCGCTAACTTGAGCCTTGAAGTGATTAACGACAACATCAAGAATCTACTTTCTGATGATTACTTTATTGTTATTGGGATGGATGACTCCGAAGACAGAACCGCGATCATCAACTCTCTCGATAGTTTAAAAGCCACGTATAGCGAGGCGGGAGTTGCGCCGCTTGCGATTGGAACAGCCAGCGCTTTTGCTGTACCTAGCTCGCAAGGCGAGGTTGTACTTGCTGAACAAATGTCTATTGACCCATACATCCAAAAGTGGACGTTAAGCAATGGCATCGACATGTGGTACCTGCGTGATTATGAGGCAGGTGATGATGTTGGGGTGATGTACATGAGCCTCGGCGGAAAAGCCGCTTTGGATCCGAGCTTGTACCCAGCTGTTGAGGTTGCGTTACCTACCTTCGCTCGAAGTGGTGTCGGTGAGTTTACGGGCTCTGAGCTTTTAGCGTACTTTGATCGTGAAAATATTAGCGCCGATTCTTTCATTGGTAATACTCGTCATGGTATTGAATTTAATATCAATAAAGACGGACTTAAAGATACGTTTGCTGCGCTTTATACCTTCATAACTGCGCCTAAAATTGTTCCCGAGCAGTTAGAGGCAGTGAAACAGGAGTTTGTACAAGGTCAAGAATCTTTCTTGAGCAGCCCTGTCGGTCAGTTTGAGCGCGCAAGAAACCAGAATATCTATCGTCAAGACAGTGGCCACCTCTTTGTTGATAAAGAACGTGTTGAAGCGGTTTCTGTGGAAGACGTCGCTAATCTTCATCAGCAATTGTTTGGTCAAATGAGGCATAACCAATTGGTGATCGTGGGTGACATCGACCCAAGTGAATTAAAGCCTTTGGTTGAGCAATACTTGGCTTCGATTCCATTAGAAAAAGCTGAGGTTCCTGAATTTAAGGTGGCTTACAAGCAGCCATCTGAATCACGCATTGATTTAGCGATCAACAATGTGAATAGTGCAGAGTACATCCTACGAGTTATCTCTGAGCCTAGCGTTGAAGTTAAAATGTCGGCAAAAGATGTTTTCATGGAAGACTTGCTGCAGCACTTGCTGGCGACTCGTTTAGATACCTATATTCGTGAAGAGTTGAGCTTAGATTACTCGCCATATACGTATTCATCATCCGCAGATAGTGAGCTGAGTGGTGAGTGGGTTATCGGGGCGATGGTAGCGCCGGAGAACGTTGACCAAGTCGAAGTGGCGATCGATAAAGTGATTGCAGACCTTTTACAAGGCGTCTCTGAAAAGGAAATGCACGCAGTCGTGAAACAGTTTGAAGCGGACTTCACGCCTCTCGAGATGAGCTCTATTGACCAAGCATGGTACCTGTCTCGTTATTTACTTCATGGTTACGATATCGAAGCTTTGTCTCAAGTTGAGCTAGTGGCGAGGTCGATTACTGCGGAAGACATGAATCAACTTGTCCAACGCATCTTTGGTGAAGATAGCCGTAAGGTTAAGAACATCATGCGTCCTAAAGCCTAAAGCTTGAAACCAACAGAAAGAGACAACTCAAAGCCAAGCGAGCACCGCTTGGCTTTCTTGTTTTCCCACCATTCATAACGTCTATGCCTCACCTGTTGTTAAGCCGTTTTAGATCTATGTAAATCTAAATTTTGAGATCGCTTAATCGGTTGCATCGTATCATTTTCTAAAAAAATGTTTTAAATCAAGACAGCGTTTCATTTGTATTGTAGATTGACGATCTACGAGAATGTTGTTTGGATATTAGATTGCTTAAACTGGGTACCCGATTAGTCTTAATGTTGTTTTTACTGAGCTTTGGCTTAGTGAATTCTAACGGCTATTCGTTTCCTTCTAAGCCATTTCAAATATACTCGGCTCAAGAGCAATCTTCACAGAATGATCTTTGTAAACAAGCTGATACGGATAATCCGTCGAGCTACTTAGAGTGCGATAAGGCTCAGTTTGGCACCGTGCCTTCTGGTGACAGTTCTAACTATCACGACACCGAATCAAGCCTTCAAGCAGCAAACTTCAGACGTATGCTCAGTAACGAGCAAGAAAGCGTGGCCGATCTTGAGCCTGCTTATCATCTACTGATTGACTTCTCTCCCCCCTCAATACTGGCTTCCCTGCTCTTCAACACGCCGTTGTTGGATTCCAAGCTGCACTGGACCAGTATTGTGAGTTCTCCGTCCTCCCGGCTTTCTGGGTGGAAAGAGGGCAACATCCAATACTCGCATTTCCGAGAACTTCTTAGCTAATCGTTTGACCCTAAATTGGTCTTATCGATGGTCAATTGTGCCCGTTGAACTCGCCAATTAACCAAAACAAACATAGCGTCATCAGCTTTAGCATCACTATCTTTCAATCAGCTTGTTCTGGTTGCGATTAGCCATTGCTCGTGTTCGCAAAATATTAGTTCAAAGAAGAGATCTTGACTGTGAAAAAACGCATTCAAAGAAAACAAATAAACCACTACTCAAAGTGGAAATACGTGGTGCTTATCGCCACTATCATCATCATGGTTCTGAGTGCTTTACCTTCTTGGTATGGCGAGAATGCGTCGGTTCAAATTAACAACCGTTCTGAACAGACCATCGATGCGAGTCAAATTACCCAATACCTTGCGAGCGAAGGCATCCAAGCTAAATCGGCATTTCAAAAAGACAAACGTTTAGTCGTGATCTTAGAAGACGCTGAACAACAAGCGAAAGCCAAAGAGGTGCTGAATGAGCGCCTATTGGATAACGCGACGGTTGCGCTAGCGATGGAACCAGCAGCACCTAAATGGCTAACTGACATGGGCTTTGCGCCGATTCAGTTAGGCCTTGATTTACGTGGTGGTGTGCAGTTCTTATTAGAAGTGGATATGGAGCCTGTTTATCACGCGCAAGCTCAAGCGATGGTCGACGAGGTGACCAGTCAGGTGCGTTATGCCCGCGGTAAAGTGGTGAACAACCAAGTTCAGTTTGATTTCCGTACCGACGCCGATTTCGAAAAAGCCCAGAAGCTGATTCGTCAAGAGTTCCCACAATGGCTACGTAACCGCTCAGACAAGTCGCTAACGTTAACTCAGTCTGAAGAAGAGCAAAGAACGCTACGCAACCTAACGGTTCAACAAAACCTACAGATCATGCGCAGCCGTATTGAAGAGCTAGGCATCACTGAGGCATCGATTCAACGCCAAGGAGAAAGCCGTATCCGTATCGAATTACCGGGTGTACAAGACCCTGCAGCTGCGAAAGACGTGATTGGTGCTACGGCTTCATTAGCGTTCTACTCTGTGTACGACAACGCAACGCGCAATACTCAAACTCTGAAAGATTCAGATGGTAATCGTGTCGTGGTTGCTCGCAAAGCAGTGCTGAGCGGTGAACACATTATCGATGCGCGTAGTGGCATTGGTGAGATGGGCAGTGCAGAAGTAAACATCACGTTGGATTCTTCTGGTGGTAAGAAAATGTCTGAGTTTTCTCGCCATAACATCGGCAAGCCAATGGCGACCGTTTACAGCGAATACAGCCGTGACAGAGCCGGTAACAGCGAAAAAACCAGCGAAGTAATCAGTGTGGCGAACATCCAATCTCAACTGGGTAGCCGCTTCAGAATCACTGGTGCAGGCAGCATGGCAGAAGCACAAGAGCTTGCTCTATTGCTACGTGCCGGTTCATTAACAGCGCCTGTTACCATCATTGAAGAGCGTACTATTGGCCCATCTCTGGGTGCTGAAAACGTAACGAATGGCTTTGCTGCTTTGGCTCTTGGCCTTGGTCTGACTCTCACGTTTATGGCGCTATGGTACCGCCGCCTTGGTTGGGTCGCGAACTGTGCATTGGTGGTTAACATGACCACGTTGTTTGGTTTGATTGCCTTGCTACCGGGTGCGGTGTTAACTCTGCCGGGTATTGCGGGCTTGGTACTGACCGTCGGTATGGCGGTAGACACTAACGTGCTTATCTTCGAGCGTATTCGAGACAAGATGAAAGAAGGGCGCAGCTTTGCTAGCTCTATCGATCGTGGTTTCGATAGCGCATTCTCGTCAATTTTCGATGCTAACGTCACCACCATGATCGTTGCTGTGGCTCTATACACAATCGGTAATGGACCGATTCAGGGCTTCGCTCTGACTCTAGGCTTAGGTCTTCTAACCAGTATGTTCACGGGCATTTTTGCTTCACGAGCGATCATCAATTTGGTTTGGGGGCGTGACCAACGCCACGATGTAAGGATTTAAGCATGAGTACTTCAAAAATGACTATTTCAGACCGCTATTTTTCAAATAGCTATATTTCGGATAAGAATATGACTCGCCTTCGTAAGGTGATGTCTGCGATATCTATTGTGCTGTTCATGAGCTCTGTGATGCTGGTGGCAGTGAAAGGTTTTAACTGGGGTTTGGACTTTACTGGCGGTGTGGTTGCCGAGGTTCAACTCTCTGATCAAGTAACCAAAGATGCGTTAAAAACAAAACTTGATACAGCTTTCCAACAAGACGTTCAAGTGGTCGGTATGGCAGAACAGGATCGCTGGACGATTCGTTACAGCCAACTGACAGACGCTCCACAGCCAAACTTAGTGGATGCTTTGTCATCGGTAAGTGACCAAGTAAAAGTGCTTAACAGCAGCGTGGTTGGCCCTCAAGTGGGTCAAGACATGGTTGACCAAGGTGGCTTGGCGGTATTGGTGTGTTTCCTAATGATCATGCTGTACCTGAGTGTACGGTTTGAATGGCGTTTAGCACTCGGCGCCCTAGCCGCGATCATCTATGATGTGACGCTTATCTTGGGTCTATTCGCTTTTACTCAGTTCGAGTTCAACCTGACTGTGTTAGCGGCTGTGTTGGCGATTTTGGGTTATTCATTGAATGACTCGATCATCATTGCCGACCGTGTCCGTGAGATGCTGCGTGGTAATCCAAATGGTGACACTGACAACCTGCTTAACGAATCGGTTAAAGCGACCTTCTCACGCACCATGGTGACCTCAGGTACAACGCTAATCACCGTATCTGCACTTTGGCTACTTGGTGGCGCTGCGCTGCAAGGTTTCGCGATTGCACTGGTTGTAGGTATTGTCAGCGGTACGTGGTCTTCAGTTTCAGTAGGTATCACACTGCCTAAGTTACTTGGTCTACAGCCTTGTCACTACCAAGTGAAAGCGCCGGTAGAAGTTGAGGGTGAGTACCCTTAGGTTATCTATTGGTTAACAGTACAACTTAGTCAGTAACGTCAACAAAGCCCTTCGTTTATAACAAAACGAGGGGCTTTATTTTTTATAAGAGTCAAACAGTTACAGAAAAGAGAGCCTATTTCAAAAAACGATGGATTGAGCAGGCAAGCCCTCATGATATGAAGTATGTTTAGATGACGTTCGTAGAAATGAGGCAAGGGAATGGAATATCGACATCAATGTCATGTAGGCGACCATGGTGATGCGCTAAAGCATCCAGTATTGAGTGCACTTGTTCAGTCATTAATGCAGCAACATTCACGCCTCAATGTTATCGACACCCACTCTGGTACAGGGTGTTATGACCTCACCACCGCACCAAGTAATCACGCGGGCGAGTTTGCGGAAGGGGTCGGATACCTGTGGCGAAACAAGGCTTATCTTCCTCCAGCATTTAGCTCTTTTATGTCGGTGCTGGAATACTACAATCCGAATCAGCTTATCTCTTTGTATCCCGGTTCTGCTGCCATTACCTATCAACAAGGCCGCAGCCAAGACAGTTTCTATTTTTCAGACATCCAGCAAGACGAAGCCGACCTATTACAAACCAACATTGAGAAACTGCAACGCGATCTTGATGTCTCAAGTAAGCTAACTATCACCGCAGGCGACGGGCTCAAAGCGCTGCCTGATGATGTGGCCAAGCATGATAACCACCACCTGATCGTGATTGACCCACCTTACGAAACTGATTCTGAATATCTCGCGGTGATCGATGCCTTGGTTAAGGCGTATCAGCAGTCTGAGAAGGTATCAGCATTAATTTGGTACCCGCTTTACACGGATGATAAGAGCTCACTGATTTTGAACCACTGCGTGACAGCGGTAAAAGATGGCTTGCTACCAAGTCCGATCAAGTCGGAACTTCGCCTTAGAGAGCCCAAGGGTGATGATCGCCTGATCGGCAGTGGTTTGCTGTTGTTCAATCCACCACAAGGCATTGCGGGAACGGTCGCAGATACGCTCGATTATTTACACAGCCAACTCGCGACTAATGGTGAAGGTTACTGGCAAATGAGAAGTTTATAGATCTGATTTTTATGGGTTTTATGATGGTTTTCTAGACATCACTAACTAAATCACTGTTACCTATGTGGTTTAAATTGACCAAACGCTAACTTTTATCGATTGATTAATTGCAGTGAATCATTTAAAAATAGAATATCAATGCGCACAAGTGCATAATGGCTCATAAGTTAAATAATTAGTCCCAGATTAATATCAGATTGTGGTTTACCCCCTAAACTGCATTAGGCTCGCACTAGTCATGCGAGCCTTTCTTTTGCCTGAAGGAAAATCTAAGGCAGTTCTATCAATTTAAGATTCACTACAACACTGGATAATCGATGTAGCCTTTTTCGTTGCCGCCGAACAGAGTGGCGCCATCAAGTTCTGATAGTTCGCTGCCGTTTTGTAGGCGTGATACGAGATCTGGGTTGGCTACGAATGGGCGACCAAATGCCACGAGATCAGCATAGCCTTTGCTTAACACTTCTTCGGCGCGTTGTGGTGTGTAGTTGCCTGCGACGATGATAGTGTTGGAGAATTGCTCCCTTAGCTCTATTCGGAAGCTTTCAGGGATAACCGGTGCATCATCCCAGTCGGCTTCTGATAGGTGCAGGTAAGCGATGTCTCGATCTTGAAGTGCCTTCGATGCCTCTAAAATCGTTGGTACGATATCTGGGCAGTTCATGTCTTTGAAGGTGATGAACGGCGCCAAGCGCACACCTACTTTATCGGCACCTATCTCTTCAATCACAGCATCAACCACTTCAATCAGGAAGCGAAGGCGGTTCTCACGGCTTCCACCGTAGTTGTCGGTGCGTTTGTTTGAATTGGTTCTTAGGAACTGATCAATCAGGTAGCCATTACCACCGTGGATTTCCACTCCGTTGAACCCTGCCTCGACCGCTTTTTTCGCTGAGTTAGCAAAATCTTGAACAACACGATCGATATCGGCTTGGGTCATCTCTCTTGGTTGGATGCAATCCACCATGTTGCCGTTACCATTTTCATCAGAGATCCAAACCTGCGTTTCTATGGGTGCCAGTGCTGAAGGTGCAATCGGCAACTCGCCTTTTTGAAAGGTAGGGTGTGATACTCGGCCTACGTGCCATAGCTGGCAGAATATCGCGGCACCTTGTGCTTTTGCTGCTGTTGTTACTGACTTCCAACCTTCGATTTGTGCATCGGTATAAACGCCGGGTGTGAATGAGTAACCTTGAGAGTCATCAGAGATCTGCGTTGCTTCCGTGATGATCAGCCCTGCACTTGCGCGTTGTTGGTAATAGGTTGCCATCATGTCGTTTGGCACGTTTCCAGGTTGGCTAGTACGAGCGCGTGTCATGGGTGCCATAACCACGCGGTTTTGTAGTGCTAGGCCTTTCAGTTCTGATGCTTCGAATAATTTGTTCATGGTTTCTACCTTGTTTTAATGCTGTGATCTTTCGTTTTGTATTGGGGCGAGAAGTCGCGTTATTTGCTTTCTGCTGGGCTGAAAATAGAGTTGCTTTGTGGCTTGCCCGCTCGGTTGGCTTTGGCGATAAGCAGCAAACCAATCACTGGGACAACAACGGCTGCGAATGGAATCATGCCTGCGCCTAGTTGGCTGTCGAGTACCATGCCGCCAAGGAATCCACCAAAGGCATTGGCTAAGTTAAACGCTGAGATATTCGCAGTTGCTGCTAGCTCTTGCCCTTCGCCACCGTGGTTCATTACTCGAAGTTGCATGGCAGGGACGTTCGCAAATGATGCAATACCAAAGACAAATGCAGCTGCAACGAAGAGGATTTTGTTGTCTACCACAAGGCCAACCACCACCAATGACACGATCATTGCGACAGCCCAAAACATTGAAGCTTTGCCTAGGTTTTTATCTGAAGAGCGTCCGCCCAAGGTGTTACCGATGATTAAGCCAACACCCACTATCACTAAGATCCAAGTCACTGATTCTTGACTGTAACCTGTGATGTGCATGGCGATTGGCGCAAGGTAGCCGTAAAGCGTCATGAAGCCAGACCAAGCAAAAGCGGTGATTGCTAAGCTGATCAGCAACATTGGATTTTTGAACGCTAACAGCTGAGTTTTGATGTCTTTCGCTTCACTGTGACCAGTCGATTTAATTGAAGTCAGAATGGCAAGCATCGCGATAGTGCCAAGTGCTGCCACGGTAAAGAAAGTGGTGTGCCAGCCGAATTGCAAGCTAACCCAAGTACCCGCTGGAACGCCAAGAACGTTAGCGAGTGTTAGGCCTGCGAACATCTGACCAACGGCACGACCTGCCATTTTTTCCGACACTAAGTTGGTTGCGACAACCGCACCGATGCCATAGAAAGGGCCTTGCACTAAGCCTGCGATCACACGGCTTGCCAGTAGTAATGGGTAGCTTGGCGCTAAGGCCGACAACACGTTACCGATGATGAACAAAGCCATTAAGCCAATCAGTACCATCTTCTTGTTAAAACGTGCGAGGTAGATGGTTAAGATCGGGCCACCAATAACGATAGCCAATGCGTAAGCACTGATTAGGTAGCCGGCTTGACCTTCGGTGATCGAAAGGGATGTGGCAATTTGTGGAAGGATGCCTGCGATAACAAACTCAGCGGTGCCGATGGCAAAAGCTGCGAGTGTCAGTATCCAAACTTGGAATGGGATCTTTTCTTTATGGATCGCTTCTGGTTTCATAGTGAAATACCTGTGTTAATTCTTGTTTGTTAGGACGTTTAGATACACGCCCTAACGATTGTTCTTTATGTCTTTGCGGGGTGTTAGCCGAGTAGAGCGCCGCCGTCGATGTCGATGATTGACCCTGTTACGTATGGGTTGTTAATCGCGAATAGGTAACCCATAGCCACCTCTGAAGGCTCGCCAACCTTGCCTGCGGGTAGGTTATTTTTGGCGTTGTCGTACATGCTTGTACGAGCGGAATCGTCCATGTTTTTGTAGGCTTCCGTCATGGTTAAACCCGGGCTAACGGCATTGACTCGAATGGGTGATAGCTCTTTCGCCAGTATTTTAGTCACGCTTTCTAGTGCGGCGTTGATGGCGGTTTTTACGTAAGTACCAGCAACAACTTTGCGTGACAACATGCCAGTTGTGAACGTGATAGACCCGTTTGGTGTCATGTAACGAGCGGCATGTTTGGCTACGTTTAAGCTGCCCCAAAACTTAGTGTCAAAAGCTGTCTTGGCGTCTGCGGTTGCTACGTCTGTTACTTTTCCTGCGGGAGCGGATGAGCCAGCCGTTACGATTAAGTGGTCAAACACGCCAATCGATTCAAAGTATTCACAAATTGATTTTTCATTGCTGATATCAAGTCCTGTATGTCGGCTAGCGATGTGCACTGTGTTGTTTTCGTTTCTCAATTTCATCGCGAGTGCCTTGCCGATACCTGATGTGCCACCAATGATGACGAAAGTGTGTTTCTCTTGTTTAGTCGATTCGTTAGTCATGCTCTGAATTCCTGCGTTGCTCTGTTGATGTTTGCCATTATATTTATTCGACTAAATTTGATAATTGGTTAAAATATAAATTCATTATTCGGTTAACCTGAATAGTGTGACTGAGTATTCAAATCGAGCATTAAGATCGAGAAGTAAGACAAAGAGGTGGAAGCGAGAATCGTATGGATAAGTTTTCAGATATGGCGATGTTCGTCAGTATTGTTAAGCATCACGGGTTAGCGGCGGCTGGGCGCGAACTGGGTTTATCACCTGCGACCATGACAGCAAGGCTGCAGGCGCTTGAAGAACGATATGGTGTGAAGTTGTTGAATCGAAGCACGCGTCATGTGTCTTTAACCGACTCTGGCGAGCTGTATCACAAGGCGTGTCTGGAGATATTGGATAATGTCAGTGAGGCTGAAAACCTGATCCAAAATGGCGTCAAAGAGGTCAAAGGTCCACTCAAAATCGCCGCGCCGAAAGACATCGGAAAGCAGTACATTCTTCCGATTCTCTCTGAGTTCTGTCAGCAATATCCCGACGTGATCCCTTACCTCTACTTGAACGATAACCTCTCGAACATTGCTGAATCTGGCATGGATATCGTGGTCCGTTATGGTGAATTGGTCGACAGCAGTTTGATATCCAGACGCTTGTCACCAAGCCGACGTGTGCTGTGTGCTTCTCCTGAATATCTTGCCAAGCATGGAACACCGTTAACACCACAAGATTTGGTTGATCACGATTGTTTAGCCATGCTGCGCAGCAATGAAGAGCTCAAGACATGGCACTTCCAAGATCATGATATGAAGAAGTCGATTACTGTTGTTCCAAAGCGATTTTCAGACGATGGCGAAGTGATTCGCTACTGGGCATTAAAAGGCGAGGGCATTGCTCTTAAATCGGTACTGGATGTGCAAGGCGACATCAATAACCAGCGTCTTGTGACGCTGCTTAATGGCTACATGAAGAACTTCAACACCGCGATGTCGGTGTCGAGTGCCGATTTGAATGTGGTGTACATCAGCAAGAAATATCAGCCCAAGCGTATCCGGTTGTTTCTTGATTTCTTGTTTGAGCGGTTTGGCGATTTGGTTGAAAAGTCTAGTTAAATTAGCCGAGAAGCAGCGCATGACAGATCTCTTGAACTCAACACCCGGGTACGGACAGAGAACATTGAACTGGTTATGATACGACCAACATAAGGATGTGATTGGAGAGAAAAATGAAAGTCGTCGGAGATACGGTTATCCAACCTTTTCACAAGGCAACCTGCCATTGCGGTGCGGTTGAACTAGAGTTCAGCTTACCTAACGGGATAGAAAAACCACGCCGCTGTGATTGCTCTATCTGTCGTCGCAGGGGAGCGATTGTGGGCTCTGTTGCACTGGACGGCATCAAGATCCTCAAAGGTGCGGAGCATCTCAAGCTTTATCAATTCAATACCAACACCGCAAAGCATTATTTCTGCTCAAACTGCGGCATCTATACCCATCATCAACGCCGTTCTAGCCCAAATGAATACGGTTTTAACATCGGCTGTTTGGAAGGGGTAAACCCTTTTGATATTGGTGATGTGGTGACCAACGATGGTGTCAATCATCCAGCTGATCGTTAATTTATTGAGCATAAAAAAGGAAGGAATTATGTCTGAATACGGAGCGATCATTCGCTGGAAAAAAGCAGAAGATGAAGTCTTTAGCGACAATCAATACAGTCGAGGTCATACGTGGGAGTTCGATGGTGGTGTCACTGTGCCTGCTTCGTCCTCTCCACATGTTGTGCCACTGCCGTTTTCGGTGGAAGCGAATGTTGATCCAGAAGAAGCGTTTATCGCGGCACTTTCTAGCTGCCATATGCTGACGTTTTTGGGCATTGCCGCAAAGCAGAAGTACGTGATCGACTCCTATGTCGATGATGCGATTGGTGTGCTGGAAGAAGATGAATCTGGCCGCTCATCGGTCACTAAGGTGACTCTGCGCCCTAAAATTGTGTTTTTAGGTACCAAAAAGCCCACCGCCAAGCAGCTCGACAAACTGCACCACTTGGCGCACAAAAACTGCTTTATCGCGAACTCGGTAAAAACGGACATTGTGGTAGAAACTAAAGCGTAAACCACACACGTTAACATCCAAAAACCGCGAGGTTGCTTAGTGCATCACTGGCGGTTTTTTTGTGTCTGTGTAATCCTACGTACGGTTTTAATTGAGTGACAGTTAGAAAGTTTTGAGAGATAGGTAGAGAGCTCTTGAATGGTAGGAATAGATTGATTAGCAGAGAGTTATGTTTAGCGTCCCATTGAATAGTTTTGTACATCGTGTGAGTGATAAAAGCCAAGTGATGGTGAATGCTGCGGAATGTGGATGTCAGTTGAAACGAGTTCGTCGTTCGCGTAATTGGCTGTTGGTCGCTCAAGAGTATCAACTCGTTGAATTTAAAACGATGTTAACCCATGAAAAAGACGGTTGGATAGCAATTGCAATCGACAAAGTGCTGCCTAAACCCGTGGTGTGTTTGGCATCTCTGTTGGCCGCTACACCTTCAATGACTGTGGCTCAGCTGGTGATGGAATCTGGATGTTCAATGGCCGAAGCAAGACGTGCTATTGATGAACATGAAGGTCTGTAGGCGTATTCAAATCGTGTGAAAAGAGAATTGCGAGCAGCAAAAAGCCCGTAACGATATTGCGCTGGAAAACGTCATATCGTTACGGGCTTTATCATCTGTGCTGCTGTTAAGCTAAGCCATGCGGCTTATGAAGCATTGAATCGATTAAGAGTTCGCTACTTTTACACGAATCGTGTTTTTGCCAAGCTTTGACAAGTTCAGCTTGTTTAGTGCCGCTTTAGCTTCTTCTTGCTCTGGCATTTCAACAAAAGCGAAGCCTTTTGAGTCGCCAGTTTCTTGGTCTAAAACTAGGCTGCACTCTTTTACTGAGCCAAACTCAGAAAATAGCACACGGATGTCTTGCTCAGAGGTAGAGCGCGATAGGTTACGAACTAGAAGTTTCATAATAAACCTTGAATATGAATTTACGCCGAGCATTGTCGCACACTTTCATGCTCACCCTCACAAATAATTGTCTCGCGGCTCTATTTCCTTGTAGCTCTATCTAAGCACTAGCCGCGGTTTATCGTGATGTCTGATACGAAGCCATGCTCTGTGCTGGTCAACGCCTGTTGTAGCATCTGAGCGGCTTCTTGCGCGGTCATAAAGCTCGAGGTATCCATGTCTTTACCGCTTGTATTCCAAAACTCGGTCGCCATTCCTCCAGGGTAAACCGCCACGATTTTCATCGGGTGACCTTTTAGCTCCAACCTCACCGATTCGATAAAGCCTTTCACGGCCCATTTTGCCGCGCAGTAGGTGGACTCTTCCGCTTTAGCACCTTGGGCCGCCGTCGACATCACCACTGCAATGGTGACCGATTGATCTTTGTAGCGCTGCACAAGCTCGCGAATCAAAAAGATCGAAGACTCGATATTGTTCTTCAGCATGTCGCTGATGGTGGTTGGATCTTGCTGTTCTATTTTACCGAAGTAGCCACTGCCAGCACTGTGGATCACCAGTTTAGGCATTTCAGGTAACGCATCCAATAACTCACTCACTGAGTGCGGGTCACAGAGATCACACGCTTGGCTAATGGTATTCGCAGGTAGGCCTTGCGCTACTTCTGCTAAACGTTGTGCGTTGCGACCTGTAATGGCTACACGCTGAGCGTCTGTTGCAGTGTTAGCGTATTGTATCGCGAGCGCTGCGCCTAAACCGCTGCTTGATCCGGTAATTAAAATCATACTGTCTTAAGTTTGTAGAGTTGATTCGAGATAGTAAGGGGCTAGGCTAAGATTTTCTGAGATCTATGGCTAAAGTTGATCGATAGCCTGGTTGATAGCTTGGGTGATCGGTTGAGTCGTAGGGGAATAAGAGTGTGGGGAAAGTCGTTAAGAATCGACTGGTTTGGTCAGAAATAACACAGCCAAAAAGTAGCAGAACTAACAAGTAAAAGCGCCGGCATAGAGCCAGCGCTTTTGAGTAATCATAAGTGATTATTCGTCGTCGAACTGTTTGATCGTGAACGCGTCTTCGATTCGGTTAAGCTCTTCTTGTTCTTTCACTCGCTTCTCTTCTTGCAGAGTCGCTCTCGTTTCGTTGAAACGTTTTTTCTCTGACTTAGTCAGGAATTTTACAGCTTTTTTGTTGGTCAGTGCGTAAGCAACTACGTCTTCACCTTTTTCTCTGCGGTCGTTTACGCGTTGTGAGAAACGTTCATTGTCGCGAGCTTTACGCTCCGCTGAGGTCAACTTGCTCATGCTTTAAAGCCTTTTCAATTATTCATGGTAGGGAATCTACGCTTAGCGAAACAAATGGGGACTGCTTAGTGTTAGTCTAGTCCATTTGTATGCTGGTGGCGCATCTTAGCACAATGGCTTGAGCATGCAGGTATGCTATTCGAGGGATCAAACAAAACAGCCCACAATTTTCGTTGTGGGCTGTTTTGTTACGTACTGTAGATGTAGTCATCGTTTTAAAACTAAGAATCAGAAACGGCAGTTACATCAAATCTTCTCGATGTATAAGATGACCTCTCCGACTTTAAAGCCAAACTTAGACATCTCAGTCTTGTTGAACAAGCGTTTATCGTCCATTAAGAACATCCAATCATCGAGCACCACTTCATAGGTGCTGCCGTCTACTTCAATCTCTAAGTCATATTTCCAATACAGCGCAGAACCTTGGGTTTCACCATAAGCGGTTCCAACGACATCGTTGGCAGTCCCAGAATAGGTGTTTTCGCCCGTTTTGATTAGATTCCAAACGCGAGTTGAGCGCTCGCCATCAGCAAAAGAGAACCACTCTTTTATTTCTCCGTTGTCACCGTCCCAAGTCGCGATCAGTTTGGCATCAAAGCGGCGCAGTAAGTTACCAGAGCGGTCTAGCACCATGCCGTAGGCCATTAGCTCGCCATTAAAAAAGGTTTCAAGCTTGAGCTCTGGCGTAGTGTCGACATGGTCTTCTAAACTTGCAGAGCCACAGCCCACTAGCCAAGTGAGTGAAAAAAATGCCAGAGCAAATTTTATTATTGTTGTTTTTGGATTCATTTGTTCAAACCTAAAAGTTGTTTACGAAGACCGGGTTCAGAGGTGTTTTCAGACAACCAAATCGCTAGAAAGGCTTCACCAAATTGCTTGTCTTGGATGGTGCCGATCGGTTGTTCATCGAAATAAAAACGACTTACGTTATCTTCAGCGACACGAATCGTGAGTGTGCTTCCTTCTTCCACGTTCGGCCACATCGCGTACAAGGGTTTCAACCAACGTTGAATGTTGCTGTCAGAGTAGCCAAGCTTGTTCCACTGATCTTCGGTAGCGTCTACGAGGTCTTTGCTATCGATAGAGCGGTAATACTCAAGCTTCAAAGCTCGTTCGGAGTTGGTTGGAGTCGCGTAGAATTCTGCCGAGTAGAGAGTCCAAAACAGGTAACTCATTTCACCCTCACCACGTTTGTTCAGATCATCGACAGCAGAGGCTCTAGCGTGTCCGGCAAATAACAGCGCAGCAAAGATTAACGGGAGAGTAATAAAGCTTAGAAGTGTGTTTTTTGCTTGCTGATGAGCGCGAACAATACCTCGCTCAGGTTTGAACGTTTGTGTCGGGTTGCGTGGATAAGCCATAAGTCACCTCGTTATTGCCATTTTAGGTTGTATTAAGTTGGAGTAGGCGGCCACCAGTAAGGGCAACAAAATCCCCCAACTTATTGCAAGGGCAGCAACTACCGATGCATCTGGCCAAGTAGTAAGAAGAGCACCTGCTTTGATGCCTCCCCAATAACTACTAGTACCTGCTACGAACCCTATGACAAACAAGATCACTTTCGAGCATTTTAAAAGCCAATTTAGGCTGTGGTTAAAACTGATTAAGAACATGATCCACAGGCAGACAAGCCACACCGGGAACCACGATTGATTAGCAATTTCAGAGTCGACGGCAAACACGCCGAAGTGGAGTAAGAGGCTATCAAGCAATAGCCCCAATGGTAATAAAATGAGTATCTTCAAATCGCTACTGCGAGTCGGTGATAGAAGGAAGTGAACCACTACAATCAGTGGTGTGACGAACGGGGCTTGCGCGGTAAAGAAAGCACTGCAAACCCAGGTCGCTTGAAACAGTACGAGATTAATAATCCAAAACCGCTTCATCTTTTGCTCCAAAGTAACGAGGTTTTCTTGCGACTACATGGTGAGTGCTGATCACGCGCTCTTTGAATGCGCCTTCACAGTAGCAGAAGTAGAAGGTCCATAAGCGTTTAAACTCTTCTGAATAGCCGAGAGACTCTAGCTCTTCCCAACTATTTTCAAAGGCGATGTTCCAATCATTCAGCGTTCGAGCGTAGTGCAGGCCAATGTCATCAATTTCTTGAACCACAAGGTCGGTGCTGGTCGCAAGGTGTTGGGTCATCACTGAAACAGAAGGTAGGCAACCGCCGGGGAAGATGTACTTCTGAATAAAGTCGACACCTTTACGGTATTTGTCGTAACGGCTGTCAGCAATAGTAATTGCTTGAATCAGCATCTTGCCTGAGGGCTTAAGTAGCGAGGAACATTTTTCAAAGAAGGTTTGTAGATACTCATGTCCGACCGCCTCTATCATCTCGATCGAAACCAACTTGTCATACTCACCAGTGAGATTGCGATAATCCTCTTTGAGCAGGGTGATTTTGTCGGTTAAACCAAGCGCTTTTACTCTCTGTTCAGCAAGCGCATGTTGGGCATCTGAAATAGTGGTTGTGGTGACATGACAACCGTAGTGCTGTGCCATAAAGATGGCTAAGCCGCCCCAGCCTGTGCCTATCTCGACCACGCTATCTTTCTCAGACAGCTCTAGTCGCTCACAGATGGTTTTCATTTTGTTTTGTTGAGCCTTCGACAAGGTTTCTGCGTCTTCGCTGTAGATAGCGGAAGAGTACTGCATCGAGCTATCTAAGAAGCGCTCATACAGCTCGTTGCCAATATCGTAGTGGGCGAGAATGTTGCGCTTGGAGCCTTGTTCGGTGTTGGCATTCTTGCGACGCAGCAAGAGGTTTTTGATGCGAGAAATCCACTGTGTCTTGTCATCAAGTTCATCCAATTGGGCTTGGTTACGAGCCATGATTTGAATCACACGCGTGAGATTTGGACTGGTCCATTTGCCATCGATGTACGCTTCAGATGCCCCGATGCTGCCGTTGATGACCACATCTCTAAAAAAGGTAGCATCATGAATCACGATTCGACCTTTTAAGTCTGCTTCTCGATCACCAAATACTGAATGCTGGTCGCGCTCAATGATCTCAAGCGTCGCGAATTGCAGGCTTTCTAAAACCTTAAAAATTAAAGCTCGATATTTACAGTTGCTTGAAACAGCAACGGCTTTAGCTTGTTGTTCAATATTGTTGTTTTGTTTGGCAAGCTGTTCCATGTAAACCTCGCTGATAACTCATTCTAATATTTTGTGCCAACTAAGCTGAGTTCAGCTCCTTGATTGGAGCGAACCCAAGCTTCAATTGAGTTCTTTCATGTGCGCTTAAGATGTTGAGTCTGGATGCGCCACAAACGGTACTTTTTTCAGGAATAATTTGAGAGCCTGATAATAAATTCCCATCACGACTTTTATCGTCATTGCGGGAATCTTGAATACCGTTCGTCTAATGTTTGTCTTAGTTACTGACTGCTTCGTCAGAGCCAGTGTCGCATCGAAAAGCTTGTCGTCTCGGCGGCTTTCGATGTGGACTAACGTGCGTTTCGCTGGTGGCTTAATTTTCCAAAAATAAGTCATGTTCAAATCCATGAACGGCGAAACGTGAAACTCTTTTTTTACCTTTAACTCTTGGTGCATGTCGATCAGATAGTAATGTCGTTGGCGCCACGGCGTGTTACTCACCTCAGCCAACATGTACTTGCAATCTCCAGTTGCGTCGTAACAGAAGAAACAGTTGATTGGGCTGAAGTAGATGCCCAAACAGCGGCACTGAGCCAGCATCGTCACACGGTTTGAATCAGACCAAACCCCACCAAGTTGTTGCACTTTGGAAGCTATACGTTGCTTAAGTGATTTTGGTTCATCCGTGGTGACATTTTCTTTTTTTTCAGCGAGATAATCCGATTCGACAAAGCGAATCGGGTTGTACCAACGAGTTCCGAACAGCGCACTGCGCGCTGTGGTTTGGGGCAGCTCATCAAGATCTAACCCCATCATATACAGCTGATAACTGAACTCATGGGTGATGTCGCCAAAGCGGCGATGTCTGACGTTACCCCAATAGATACCGCTGAGCTCTTCACGCTTTTCGGATGCGATCCCCATCTCGGGTGTCAGGGTTTGACTGTTCATAGCGCGGAACTCGTACTCAAATCTAAACCGAAGCGTTTGGTCACATCGAGTGCACTGTGGACACCGTCTTCATGGAAGCCGTTATACCAATAAGCACCAGCAAAGTGCGTCTGGTTTTTGCCACAGATTTGCTCACGCTTGTGCTGAGCTTCGACCGTGTTCGAGTTAAGTACCGGGTGATGATAAACAAAGCTGCGAATAATTTTTTCTGGGTCGATGGCTTCGCTTTGATTCAAGGTGACACAGAAGGTGTCTTGGCTTTCGAACCCTTGCAGAATGTTCATGTTGTACGTGACACAGGCAGGTCGTTTACTGTCGCCATCCAACATGTAGTTCCAGCTTGCCCAAGCCAGTTTTCTGTCTGGTAACAAGCGAGTATCGGTGTGCAGAACCACTTCATTGCGGCTGTATGGGATCTCGCCCAGTACCTGTTGCTCTTGTTCTGTTGCATCACCAAGCAAGCGTAAGGCTTGGTCTGAGTGGCAAGCAAAGATTACTTCGTCGAAACCTTGTGCGCTGCCATCTTCAAATTCAATCGTGACGCCTGTTTCTTGGCGAGTCACTTGTTTAATCGATGTATTCAGTGCAACAGTCTTACTTAGGCGTGAAAGGATGATTTCAACATAAGAACGCGATCCCTTTGGTATCACATACCACTGAGGACGGTTCGCGATATCGAGCAATCCGTGGTTGTAGAAAAACTGGATGAAGAACTTGAGCTCAAATTCTTCCATCTCTTCCAAGCTTGTCGACCAAATCGCCGCGCCCATCGGTAAGATGTAGTGCTGGCTGAAAAAGTCGGAAAATTGATTATCTCGTAGGAAACTGCCAAGGGTAACGTCTGGTGTGAATTCATTGCTTTCAAACTGAGCCTTACACAGCTTGTTGAACTTGAGAATGTCAGACACTAAAGACCAGAACTGAGGTTTGAAGATGTTGCTCCTCTGCGCGAATAACGAATTAATGCTGTGGCCGTTGTATTCAAACTTGGTCGTCGTGTTGTGGACGCTGAAGCTCATCTCAGTCGGTTGCCTTTCGACATCGAGTTGTTCTAGAAGCTGATTGAAATTCGGGTAGGTTCGATCGTTGAATACGATGAAACCTGTATCTATCGAAAACGCCGAGCCTTGATGTTCAATATCAACGGTCGCGGTGTGCCCCCCAACGTAATCATTCTTTTCGAATACTGTTACGTCGTGGTGCTTATCTAATATATGCGCGCAAGTGAGTCCAGAGATACCTGAACCAATAATGGCGATTTTCTTCATTGTTATACCATCCTTGAAGCGAGTTTTTGCCAAACTGGAGTTGGAAGCATTCTTAGTAGCTTCATCAACATGATGAATCGTCTTGGGAAATCAATTTCACTCTTTCCTTGAGCGATACCATTTACGATTCGCTGAGTTGCGGCCTCACTACTAATAATCATAGGCATAGAGAACGTATTTCGCTCGGTTAATGGCGTTTCAACAAAGCCTGGGTGCACAATTGAGACATGAATGTTGTGCGTTGCCAGATCAACCGAAAGTGTTCTGCCTAAGTAGGTGAGGGCTGCCTTTGAAGCGCCATAAGCCTCGGCTCTTGGCAAAGGTAAAAAGCTGGCGCTGGAGCTGACTAAAACCAAACGGCCGCCGGGCTTGATGTTTTTTAACCAAGCTTTAAGGGCGTAGCCAATTGAAATTAGGTTTATGTTGATGACGCGCTCAAAAAGCTCGGCATCAAAATTCACTGGGTCGTCGATGTACTCACAATCACCCGCATTTAAAATCAGCAGATCGAGCGGCTTGTCTTGGTCGAGTTCTGGAAAGTTGTGGTAATCAGTCAGATCGAAACAGAGCGGTGTAATTGATGAATGCGCGATGTCTGTATCGTGAGAATCAACTAAGGCTTGCAGTTTGTCTGGATTGCGGCCACAAGCAATCACCTGATGCCCTTGCTGAGCGTAATTTTTAGCTAGGGATTGGCCGATACCTGAGGTCGCGCCTGTAATCATAATACGCATTATCGGCTCGCCCTCTTTTTGATGGATTTGATCGCGCAGCCCAGTACTGGAATGTGTTCGTACAACATAGAGCCGACGTCGAGGTAGTCTCTGTGGTAGACCACTTGACCGTCGAGCATCTTAAGGTGGCTGTGCCCTTGTACTTCGATTGGCTTTTGCCCATTTAATTGCTTGTGAGCAAACTGCATCGTCCAGTAAACGGAAGCTTCGTCGTTCGCTTCGAAAGTGTGTTCGATATGAAAGTAACAGCTGGTTACTTGGGTGTAGAGGTTCTCGAAGTAGTGCGTAAGCGCCGAAATACCGCTGACATGATGCAGCGGATCTTGGAATTCAATATCAGGGTGATAAACCGTCTTAAGCACGTCGAAATTGTCGGTTCCGAGTTCTCGATACATGTTGAGAAAGTTATCAAGCCATAGAGAGTTATCCATAATATTCACTCTAATTATTTGAAGAAGGCTAAGGCTCTCAATCGTGCTTCTTTATGCTCAACGATGGGTTGCCAGTATTCGCTGTCTATTCCGTTTTTAGCGATAAAGTCATGTGGGAAATGTACATGCTTATCTGGGATATTTTGCAGCTCTGGTATGTACTTACGAATAAAAATTCCTTTTGGATCAAACTTTTCACTCTGAGTGATTGGATTGAAAATTCGGAAGTAAGGTTGAGCATCACAGCCAGTACTTGAAGCCCACTGCCAGCCACCATTGTTGGCACTAAAGTCTCCGTCGATAAGGTGCGACATAAAGAAACGCTCGCCCCAACGCCAGTCAATAAGCAGGTGCTTGGTTAGGAAGCTTGCCACCACCATTCTTAGTCTGTTGTGCATCCAGCCCGTTTCAACCAGTTGACGCATTGCGGCATCAACCAATGGATATCCTGTTTTTCCTTCGCACCAAGCTTTGAAGCTAGGATGATCGTGATACCAATCTAAACCATTGTATTTTTGCTGAAAGTTAGCACCTTTGACCAGTTTAGGGTGGTGGAACATCAAATGCTTATAAAAATCTCGCCAAATCAATTCATTGAGCCAACAAAAGGCCGGTAATTGCGTATCAAATAACAGATCGGGTTGCTGCTGAATCAATTGAATCGCTAGCCAACGTGGGCTCACGGCGCCAATCGCTAAATAAGGTGATATCCCCGATGTTCCTTTAACTGAGGGGATATCTCTCAGACGTGCGTAGTCGTTGACTTTATTGCCTAAGAAATTGGGGATCACATTGCCCAATACATCTTGGCTTAATGGCCAGCGACTCGAATCAACACGCGGAAAATCGAAATCATAGTCAGCAGAGATGGTTAAGGCTTGTAAGTCGTCAGGAAGCTGTGTTTGTGAACGTTCAGCTGACTCGACAGGAGCTGGACTGCAGATGATGCCTTTCACCTGAACTTCTTTTAACCAAGCGTTCTTAAAGGGCGTAAAGACTTTGAACATCTCGCCTTGTTTGTTGAGAACGCTACCGAGTGGCAGCATAACGTCACAATCGCTGATCTTCAGGTTTAGGCCGCTTGAAATCAGCTTTTTATCGCGAGCTTGTTCATCGACCTCTGGTTCAGAGTTAGCGTAGACGCACTTGGCATCAAGCTGCTGGCACAAATCGATGAGCTGTTTGGATTGGTCGTCAAAGTCGCTAGCTTTCAGGTGAAGCAACGTTATCCCGAATTCAGCGAGCTGGGAATCGAGTTGTTTTAGATGACGATAGATGAAATCAGCTTTGATCGGCGCAAGGTGGTGTTGCCGCCACGTTTGAGGCGTTGAAATGAAAACGGCGGTCGTTACGCCGTTTTCAACTGCCGCGACGAGCGCTGGGTTATCGTGAATCCGCAGGTCTCGTCGTATCCATAGTATGTCGCTCAATATCCGTATCTCAGTTTAAGTTCTTGAGGGTGCGGGTTTAGGTAAACCTGTGATTCTAGGTATTCGTTCGGGTATTCCATCAGGTAGTGATTGATCAGTGTCAGTGGCACTAGCAGTGGAACAACGCCCTCTCTGAATGATGCGATCTGGTTGGTCAGCTCTTGCTTGTGAGCGCTACTCAGTTGTTTTTTAAAGTAACCCTGCAAATGATGCAGCGTATTGGCGTGACTGCCTCGATTCGCGTGATGAGACAACGCCGTCATCAAGCCTTCGATGTATTGAGCCGCTAGTTCGTCGATATCTAAATCATTACCCGCTAGCAGTTTGCCTAAGCTTTTGTAACCCTCAACGTGGTGACACATGACTAGATATTTGTGGGCGCTGTGGAACTGAATCAGTTTGTGCTTGGTCACACCTTCATCCACAAGATCGAGCCATTTTTGGTAAGTGAACACTCGAGTCATGAAGTTTTCACGCAAAATGGGATCGTTAAGGCGGCCGTTTTCTTCAACGGGAAGTAACGGGTTGCCGTCCATAATTTGTTGGGTGAACATGCCTATGCCTGTCGATTCAGAGCCGCGACCATGGTGGTGGTACACCTTCACGCGCTCCATGCCGCAGGTTGGGCTTTTTTGACACACAATAAAGCCAGCAATGTGTTGGTTTTTCTTTGAGTAGTTTTGACCGAACTCGATCAGTTCGTTGGTCACATCACCTGAGCCATCAGGGCGAGAAACATGGATGATGTCATCTAGCATTCTTGTTTGACGAATGGTTGGGCGAGGGGTTGGAAGACCAACAGCCATCTCTGGGCAAACAGGTTCCAATTCCACGTAGTCTGCTAGGTCGTCTGTACAAAAACGAGAGCGTTTATGACCTGTGTCGAAACGTACTTTATGTCCAGCAACACATGCACTGATACCGATTTTGATTTTCTTTTCCATTGGCCAACTCCTTTGCTCTTGCTCTGAGCTTTTTCTTATAGTTCAACATTGCTAATCGTATTTACAGAGCTGGGTGTGTTTTTACTTTGACACCGTAGTTGTTTTTATTCAGATGTATTGACGATATACAGGATAGCTTTATGCCATCCTGTATATTTATAGCCTGCAACTGGGTTAATAGATATATTTTCCAAGTGGATTGAATAGTTGGCTCACACCTTTTGTGAAGTAAAGCGCATCACTTGAAACGGTTAAACAGACACAACCTTCTTTTGTTGCCGGTTGATGAGTGTGATTGCCATCCAACCAGATGAAGTCACCTTTGTTGTAAACGCCCATTTCGTCTTCGAAACTGCCCTCTAGAAGAAGCGTGATCTCGAAGCCTCTGTGGGTGTGGCAAGGCACTTGTCCATCTTTGTCGATGTGCAACAAGCTGGTGTGGTGTGCTTCGTCAGCAAAATCGAGTCTTGCTCGTGAAATTTTGCCTAGGTTCATCCAGTCCTTTCTCGCTACTGAGTTTAGAGCGCGAGGGATTGTGAATGTCGTGTCAGCAACAGTTACTTTCTGAACCTCTGGAGTCACTTCAACAGACTGAGAAGTATCAGCTGTGATTTGCTCTATCGCGTCAAAATCAAAGTCCATGTCGTCCATTGAGAAGCTGTCTAGATCTTCATTTGAGAATACTGGCTCTGCGTCAAAAGCATTATTCGCTGCTACAGCTGTAAGCTGCTTGACTTGTTGTTGGCAGTGTTCACACAGCTCTACATGGCTAGAAACAATCAAAGAAACTGAATCAGCCAACGTGCCATCGACGAAGTCTTTCAAGATTGCCGCGTTTGGGTGATGTTTAATCATGGTCTTGTTCCCCCATGTGAACTTTTAATTTGGCTAAAGCGAGTCTCAGACGTGATTTCACTGTTCCAAGTGGGACGCCAAGTTGCTGAGCGAGTTGCTCTTGAGAGAGCTCTTGAAAGTAAACGCCTTTGACGATGGTTTTCTGAGCGAGAGGCAACTTTTCTATTTGAGTCATTACGTGTCGGCTCATCAAATGGTCACCGAATGGCAAATCTTCGCTTTGAGACTCGGCTACCATCGCATCGATTGGCCAGATATCGTCGGCTATCGTTTGTTCGGCTTTCGCTTTCACTTTGCGCAACATGTCGAATGCTGCATTACGCATTACCGTGTAGACCCAAGTGGTCGCAGCGCCTTTATCTACATTGTAGAGATGTGCTTTCTTCCAAACATTAGTCATCGTGTCTTGAACTAGCTCGTTTGCAGCAGCTTCGCCACCCAACTTACTGATACCAAAACGCTTGATCTTAGGAGCGAAGAACTTGAACAAACAGGTGAACGCCTGCTTGTCTCGGTCTGTACCAACCAACACCAGCCAGCTCGAGAGCTCTGTCGGTACTTTGTTGTCTGTAGGTACTTTGTTATCGGGAATAATGACATGCTCCTTGCCGTTCCCTGAACTTCTGCTTTCCACTTGCATAGTAACTAACCATCATGCGAATTTGATGGGCACTACGTGAAAGGAGAAAGTCGGGATCACTTTAATTTAAATTAATTTCTACTATACAAAATTATAGTGAAGAAAAGTGCTTATTGCCCCGTAATGATTTGATTCAAAAAAGGAACTAGAGACGGAAAACTGGCTGGCTCAGTAAATTCTGTTTTCTTTTCCAGTGGGATAGGCATCATTTCGAGCAATCGCGCACAGATCCATTGTGGGCTCTCAAAATCAGGAGTGGGATAGAGTGTTCTTATCGAATCGTGGTCGCGAAACAACTGAACCAAAAAAGCGGTAAACACGTTAGGCACTTTATATTCATCGGTAGGCCAGTGAGGCAACAAGCTGAACTTACTTTTAATCAGGTCATCATCGTCTCGAAACGACCCATGCAATTGCACCAACTTTTCGCCTTCGACATCAATTTCTAATATCTGGTCGTCCGACATATTGAAGTCGACGATGGTCACCTTTGTTCCCCAAGAGCTGAGATGATCAGAGTTAGATTTGTCTTGAGTGGCGATAATGAAACCATCGCCCTGCGCTGCGTGAGCGACCATCGCGAGATACTTTGGCTCAAAAATGCGCAGTCTTTGTCTGCCTCCCGGTAAAAGGAAGATGGGGAGGGGAAACACAGCGAGCTCCAGAGAAGACTCTACGGGTGTTTCTGGTTCGGCGTCTGTCCGCGTGGTCTTCCTAGGTGAATTCGGCACATAGTACTCCTTAGTTCAGATGTGATTCGAGAAGATATACGCGGGGAGGGTGGTGTTCGATCAATTCGCTTCGGCTTATGTTCGCAAAGGGATAGATATTTTGTTGCACCTGTTCATAAATTCATTGTTTTTACCTTTTCTCATACGCGTCATTAGGTAATATATGAACAAATAGTAAGCGAATGGGTAGTTGCCAGACGATGCTTCTATCTGACGTTCTTCTATACCTAACATCGCATCAAAGGAATGGTCATGATTGTTATTTATGGTATCAAAGAGTGCTTAAATCCAATTAAGTTGCAGCTCTCTAATGTGTTGCAGCAGTGCTTGAACAGTGAAATGGGTTTACCCGATGACAAGCGAGCACATCGGTTTGTGCCATTGGAACGAGATGACTTCTTTTACCCGGAAGGAAGAACAGAAGCCTATACCGTCATTGAGATAAATATGATGGAAGGTCGAGCGGTAAACACCAAAAAGCGCTTAATTAAGAAGATATTTTCTGAGATAGAGAAGCAGTTAGCTATCTCTCCGATTGATATTGAAATCACCATTAAAGAGCAGCCTTCACATTGTTGGGGTTTTCGAGGGATGACGGGCGATGAAGCACAAGATCTGAAGTACAAAGTGAACGTCTAGGGTTTAAGCTCTTAACTCTTAACTCTTAACTCTTAACTCTTAACTCTTAACTCTTAACTCTTAACACGTAAGACTTAAGCCAATCTATCGAGTGACGGCTTTGGAATTTGATGCCAAAGCCGTTTTCCTAGTTCTCGACACTAACCTTTAAGCATCTAAGCATCGTCACTCTTTTTTAAATACTGATGCCAATTTTCATCGATCACGTCAAAGTGCTCAACGCAGAACTCTTTTCTGTCTTTCAAATAGTCGTTTTCCACTTCATCGAGCAAGTTCTTATAGGCATCGGGATCGCTGCCATACACCAAGCATAACGTGGAGAAGTAACGCTGCAGATCGAAACTGTGCTCGTCGATGTATTCCCCCAAGTCGTAATACTCTGGGCGGTCTTCTGACTCGAAAGCGAACATGTCTGCAGCGCTGATAGCAGCGTCGGCCCCATGCTCTACGTAGTTAAGCAGTAGCACGGTTGCTAGGTTATCAACCGCATCTTCTTCTTTACCCAATATGGCAATGTTCTGATCTTCGATATACGCATGCCCAGTCTCGTGTAGCAGGGTGTGCAGCAAGGTATCAATAGCGCCGGTTTGCGCAGATTTCCCATACTCTTTTTCGTATTGGTTCTTCTCAAAGTAATTGAGTGACTCAGCGTAAAAACTGTAAGGGATCAGTACTTGATGGGTTTGTGGATCGTAGAGTGGTCCTTTTTCCCCGCCATATTGAATGGTTAATGGCTTCTCAAACATGAAGAGTTGGTTTGATAGGTCGACCACGGTGTCATTAACGCCACTGCTTTGAATCTCTCGTTTGAGCTGCTCTTCTTCGGTATTTTGCGGTGTAGAGTACTCGACGATTAGGTTACTTTGGGTGGCTTGTTCACTAGATGCATAAGTTGTGGCAAACATTGCACTCAGGGCTAGGCTGCAGGTCAATGTTCGTTTCAATAATGTCATCGGCTATCCTTGTGATTACGTTGCGATTCAGAGTCGTGCTGGGGGTAACAACTCCAAGCTGTGTACCCTGATTTAGTTATTTCGTTAGAGTATAAGTTTAGACGGAATTTTGATGCATCGAGGACTGCAATTTTTGAAGTAGGCGCTATCATATCAATGAATAATCCGCTTAGAGATTCGCCACAAAGAATAAGTAAGCTGAATGAGCGGTGTCGATGTGATTCGTTTCTATTGGTAATTAACAGATAAATTTCGGTTCAACACAACCCTTGTGCTATACTCCGCGCCCCAATCCGAATTGGCTTGTTTAATCTTAGGAAATTATTATGAGTGTTAAAAACGAACTTCAACAAATTAACAACCGTCTAGACAAGTGTCGCCACAAGTTAGATGCTGCTAAAACTCGTAATGATCGTCCTGTTGTTCGTCAGTTCGAGGAAGAGATTAAGAAGCTAACTAAGAAAATTGCCCAGCTTAAACACAAAGAAAGCTATGATGTGAACCAAGAGCGTAAGTCTCTGGTTGATATGCCATTTAGCCGTGAGATCACTAAGGCTGAGCAAGCGGATATGGGTAAACTTAAAAAGTCTGTTAAAGGACTCGTAATTGTTCACCCAATGACGAAGATCGGTAAAGAACTTCGCATTGAGGTTATGACTGGTTACGCACCGAAAAAATTCTAATTACCAGCGATGGTGATGAAAGAGGAGCTAGAAATAGCTCCTTTTTGCTTTTTTAGGTATTAAGAAAGCAGAGTCAGCGGCATAGATACTCACGCCGTTTTCAACTTTTAGGAGGTGATTGTTGTCACAAATCCTTTTATCTCCTATAAAAGTTAACGTGCTACTAACATGGTACTAAGCGATCGCAGTAATGTGTTCGCTTTTCGAATCCACACTTTCTCTCCAGTTTGTATAAATATAGGTAGAGCAGCACAAATAATTACAGATAAAACTAGACTCATTAGGGAAGATGAGAACGTAAAAAAATAGAGGTTATATGAATCAATTAATTTCAATTGGACCACTAGAATCCTTCCTAATCGCGATTAGTGTTTTGTTTCTAGGTCATTTCGTCAATGCAAAGCTTCCGATTCTCAAAAAGTACAACATTCCAGAGCCCATTGTCGGCGGCTTGATTGTCGCTTTTGCTATTACAGCCCTGCACTTTAACGGCCTTGATCTTGAGTTTTCCTTGCCCCTGCAGAACACGTTTATGTTGATGTTCTTTGCAACGGTCGGTCTTGCGGCGAACTACACGCAGCTGATAAAAGGTGGTGCTAAGGTATTCCTATTCTTAGGGGTAGCGTCGGTTTACATCATTATCCAAAACGGTGTAGGCGTAACCTTAGCTACGGCACTAGGCCTTGAACCCTTGATGGGTTTGATTGCTGGCTCTATCACCCTTTCGGGCGGTCACGGCACAGGCGCGGCTTGGTCTCAAACTTTTGCAGACACGTTTGGCATTGCAAATACGCTAGAAATCGCGATGGCTTCAGCGACCTTTGGTTTGATCATCGGTGGTATTATCGGTAGCCCAGTGGCGCAAAAGCTGATTGATAAAAACCAGCTTGAATCTGAGTACGGCACTGGCACGCAAACACATGAACGCTTCCCTGAACTTGTTACTTACAACGAGTATGAAGAAGACAAAGTGACGGCGAAGAAGGTGATTGAAGTGTTGTTCATCCTTCTTATCTGTATCACGGGTGCGAAGTACCTAGAGCAGTGGGTGGCGACTTTTGAAATTTCTTGGTTGATGATTCCTGACTTCGTTTACGCGTTGTTTATCGGTGTGTTCATCACTAACGTGTTTGAAGTGACTAAGCTGCATAAGACTGACAGCGAAACGGTCGATATTCTTGGTACGGTGTCATTGTCACTGTTCCTAGCAATGGCGCTAATGAGCCTTAAGCTTTGGAACATATTTGACCTTGCGATTCCGTTCTTGGTTATCCTGGCGGTTCAGGCGGTTGTGTTAGGTATCTTCTCTTACTTTGTGACGTTCAAAGTAATGGGTTCTAACTACGACGCAGCGGTTATGGCAGGTGGTCACTGTGGTTTCGGCCTAGGTGCAACACCAACAGCGGTAATGAACATGGGCTCTTTGGTGAACCGTTTTGGTCCTTCACCACAGGCGTTCATGGTGGTGCCAATTGTTGGTGCCTTCTTTATCGATATCGTTAACCTGATTATCCTTCAGGGTTACATCTCGTTTATCGGTTAATGTTCGCCTTTACTTAAACGCAATGTGCTTATCGCACTAAGATGAATACAAGAAAGCCAGTCTGTTGACTGGCTTTTTTTGTTCTTGTTTATCGAGGTTTTCTTGCCTGATACCCCTGCGGTTAGGGCTCTGTCACATCAACACGCCCTAAAGTGTTGTAACGACTTCATCAAGAGCTAGGCGCGCTTTTGGTTTGCCGTAGTTGTAGTCTTCGCCGTCTTTGTGGTAGCCGATAGCTAGAGCTACATCAACAACGTGACCTTCTAGTTCGTCAGCAAACTCTTCGCTGATCATAGCTGCATCTACACCTTCCATAGGTGTTGAAGCGATACCTAGACGAGCTAGTGTGTGCAGTGTGTTACCTAGTGCGATGTAAACTTGAGACTTAGTCCAGTTACCGTTGAAACCTGTTTCGTCTGTGTTCATTTCTGCGAATGCGTAAGCACCTAAGAATTGCTCGTACATTTCAGCTGGTAAGTGACCAGAGCTTACTTCTGTATCAGCACGCTTCGCGAATTTCTCTTTAGTGTACTTAGGATCGTGAGCAAACAGGATCGTGTGTGACGCTTCTTTCGCATGTGGTTGGTTAAACTGGAACATGTTTTCGAAAGTATTGTGGAAGCGTTGTTTTGCTGCGTCACTCTCAATGATGATGAATTTCCAAGGCTGAGAGTTGATAGAAGAAGCTGACAAGCGAAGTGCTTCTTTGATTACTTCCATGTCTTCCGCAGAGATGCGCTTTTCTGCATCGTATTTTTTAGCTGTGTAACGAGTGTTTAGATCAGTAATGATTGGATGAGTCATGTTGAATCCTAATATCTATCAATAATAAATGTTGTAGGGTTTTATGTTCAGTTACGTCAACAATAAACGGATAACCAATTTAAACGAATCTCAATAGATTGAACGTCTAAATAGTTATCGAACATGCCCCAATAAATCGAGTATCTGCGGTAGCTCAAGTCGATGGGTGTAAGATAATAGAAGAATGACTCGGGAAAAATAGCGAACATATCAAATCACTATGGTTAATAATGTCCATAATGATTCAATAAGTGTGATCTTAATGGAGGTGGAATCTCTAGATTCAGTAGCTTAGTACGCTTTGATACCATATTGGCGCAATAATGGCGGAAGTACGCTGTCTAGGTTGGGGATATCTTCTGGCGTGATTTCGATTAAACCAAAACCATGCTCTTCATAGATTTTTCTCGTAGCTTCACGTTTATTTTCGGCGATTGGCGCAGAATCAGTTCCCCAGAACTGGATGTATACTTTGCCACTTGGTAGATAAAAATCGCTGATCACTTCTTTTGATATCGGAAGCGGACGCTCGTACGCATGGACCACTCCTGCCATATAAAGCCAGTTATCAATGATCAGCTCTCCCTTTGATCGAACATAATGCCCGTCTAAGCTTCGGTGCTTCGCCTCAAATTTCTGACGAAAACTGGAGAATGACACATCGGTCGAGTGGCTTTCAGCATCATGCCCTAGGAATTCAACAACAGACTGCTTTAAACGTTTATTGCGAACCAATGAGTCGTGCCATACCACGAATAAGTTTTGAGTCGCTTTGTCTTCTCTTTGTTCACCTCCGGCTTTTAAGCCTGTAGAGGTGACATGCCAACCGTCTTCTTCTTTTGTTATCCAACCAAGCTCATTGAGCAATAAGTTGATTTTCTTTGCGCTGAGTTGAAAGGCACCGCCGAGCTGAGTGGCGGTCAATGTATTTCCTGAGAATGAATCCAAATCGATAAGAAGTTTCTCTGGCCAGACAATAAAGACACCGAACTTCTTATGTTCGACATATTCCCCACCAAAGCTTTCTCCTCGTTCTGTAAGAACCCAGCGCTCTTGTGAGCGCACGATATAACCCGCTGTTTTTAGATCGCTAAATAAAGTTTTAGCTTCTATGCCTTTTTGTTTAGCGAGTGCGGATGTGGAAATTTTGTCTGACATAGTCTTTTCTCAAATAGCAGAGTGATCCGCTGATGGATTTTGGTGAGATACATGATGTGATAGCACAGGCGAGTACCATATCACATCTACTAATGCCAACTACTGCTCACTGGTCTATGTTTTTAGTAGAAAGTCATGTCTGATTTTGATTTTGTGGGAAATGTGGTTCTTTCTGTAATTAAATTACATGATTAGCGATTCTGCTCATCTGGGTGCATATTTTCTATACGTGACACGATGTTCTTTTATACGGTTTATATAGATCTTAGATGCTATATTTTATTAAATGTGATTTTGATCACTATTTATTTTTAAGTATTACAAGATAAAGCGTGATCTAGATCTTGCGTTAATGATATTTATTCTCATTAATTTGGCTTTGTAATTTTAATTCATGGTATTTTTGTGATCTAAAGTGCTCTTGTTAACCCTAAAGTGTTTTTCGTGTGTGATGGTTGTCACGAAAGTTGGGCTAAGGTGCATTTTAGAAATGTTGTGATACATTTTAATCGACTTTTGAGTACACACTTTCGGTCATTTGACCAACCAATACATTACGGGGTTCTACCTATGTTATCACCAGAAGCAAAGATTAAGGTTCAAAACTTTGGTCGTTTCTTATCCAATATGGTAATGCCAAACATCGGCGCATTTATTGCGTGGGGTTTCATTACTGCACTATTCATCCCAACCGGTTGGTGGCCTAACGAAACGTTAGCATCAATGGTTGGCCCTATGATTACATACCTATTGCCACTATTGATTGGTTACACCGGTGGTAAAATGGTTGGTGGTGACCGCGGTGCGGTAGTAGGTGCCATCACGACAATGGGTGTTATCGTTGGTACTGATATCCCAATGTTCATGGGTGCAATGATTGTGGGTCCACTAGGTGGTATCGCAATTAAAAAATTCGATGAAGCTGTTCACGGTAAAGTGAAGAGTGGTTTCGAAATGCTAGTGAATAACTTCTCTGCGGGTATCATCGGCATGATCTGTGCGATCATCGCGTTCATCGTGATTGGTCCTGCGGTTAAGATTCTATCTGGCGGACTTGCTGCTGGCGTAAACGCAATGGTAGAAGCAGGTGCATTACCTCTAGCATCTATTTTTGTTGAACCTGCGAAAATTCTATTCCTAAATAACGCAATCAACCACGGTATCTTCTCTCCACTAGGTATCCAGCAATCTGAAGAGATTGGTCGTTCAATCTTCTTCTTAATCGAAGCAAACCCAGGTCCTGGTTTTGGTCTTCTACTTGCTTACATGGTGTTTGGTAAAGGTAGCGCGAAGCAATCTGCTGCTGGTGCATCTATCATCCACTTCCTAGGTGGTATCCACGAAATTTACTTCCCTTACGTTCTAATGAACCCACGTCTAATTCTTGCGGTAATCGCAGGTGGTATGGCGGGTGTATTCACTAACGTAGTGTTCGATTCTGGCCTTATCTCTCCAGCATCTCCAGGTTCTATCTTCGCAGTCTTACTGATGACGCCAAAAGGCTCTTACATCGGCGTGATTCTATCGGTTATCGCAGCAACGGCAGTATCGTTTGTTGTAGCGTCAATCCTCCTTAAAACATCAGCGCAAGATGATGAGGAAGATTCACTAGAGAAAGCTTCTGCACAAATGAAAGACATGAAAGCGTCTTCTAAAGGTGCAGCAGCAGAAGCAAACGTAAACCTAGCGGATGTAAAAGCAGTTTATGTAGCGTGTGATGCGGGTATGGGTTCAAGTGCAATGGGTGCGGGTCTACTACGTAAGAAAGTAGCAACAGCTGGCCTAGACATTGAAGTGACCAACTACGCAATCAACAATCTACCGGCTGATTCGCAAATCGTTATTACGCATAAAGACCTAACAGACCGTGCTCGTAGCACTGTGCCAGGTGCGATGCATATGTCTCTAAGCAACTTCCTAGACGGCGGTGTATACGACCAACTAGTTGCTGAACTTGTCGATGCTCAAAGTGGTGAAGCGAAAGTAGAAGCTCCGGCGCCTGCTGCAGCTCCAGCACAAGAAGGCAACAAGCTTGCACTGACAGACGACAGCATCTTCCTTGGCCTTAAAGCGACTCAAAAAGAAGACGCAATCAAGTTTGCTGGCGAACAATTAGTAAAACTTGGCAACGTATCACCAGAATATGTAGATGGCATGTTTGCTCGTGAAGAGCTTGTGTCTACTTACCTAGGTGAGTCTATCGCTGTGCCACACGGCACAATCGAAGCGAAACAATATGTACAAAAAACCGGCATTGTTTTCTGTCAGTACCCTGAAGGTATTCAGTGGGGCGAAGATGAAGATGATATCGCGAAGATGGTTATCGGTATTGCCGCACAAGGCGATGAGCACAACATGGTGCTGATGGCTATTACCAATTCACTCGATGATGAAGAAGCTGTGGAATGCCTACAGAACACAACAAACCCTGCTGATGTTCTACGTATTCTCAACGGAAACTAAAAAGCTCTAGTCAAGCTCCTGAGTGAAGGAGGCCGGTATCCCCCTACTGGCCTCATTTTCGGTCTTAATCTTTCTAACAAGATTCAGTCTGAATAGCTTACTGCTTAATGCCTAGGGCACATCGTCAAGGCATGTTGTTGAGCAGTTAGCTATCTAGATTCAAATATTTATAAGGTCAAAATTATGAAAGCGTTACATTTTGGTGCAGGTAATATCGGTCGTGGTTTCATTGGTAAGCTTCTTTCTGATGCTGGTATGAAGGTTACGTTTGCTGACGTAAATGAAACGGTTGTAAATGCGTTAATTGAACGCCAAGAATACCCAGTTAAGATTGTTGGCGAAGAGTGTGTTGTCGAAGTTGTTAAGAACGTGACAGCAGTAAACTCAGCGACAAGCGCAGTAGTAGATTGCATTGCTGAGTCTGATCTTGTGACGACTGCAGTGGGCCCTACGGTTCTTAAAATCATCTCTAAGTCTATCGCTCAAGGCATTGAAAAGCGTGCAGCAGCAAACAACACTGCACCAATGAACATCATCGCGGCAGAGAACATGGTTCGCGGTACTAGCCAATTAAAAGCAGCCGTGTTAGAGCACCTTTCTGATGAAATGAAAGCGTTCACTGAAGAGCACATTGGCTTTGTTGATTCTGCGGTTGACCGTATTGTTCCACCGGCAGAAGCGGGCGAAACAGATCCTCTAGCGGTAACGGTTGAAACGTTCAGCGAGTGGATCGTAGATCAAACACAATTCAAAGGTGAGATTCCAAACATCCCAGGAATGGAATGCACTGATAACCTAATGGCTTTCGTTGAGCGTAAACTGTTCACGCTAAACACAGGTCACTTGGTAACGGCATACCTTGGTGTGCTTGCAGGTCATGAGACTATTAAAGACTCTATCGAAGATGACGTAATCCGCGCTGAAGTAACAGCGACGATGGAAGAGAGTGGTGCGGTTCTGATTAAGCGTTACGGCTTTGATCCAGAAGCACACGCTGCCTACATCCAAAAGATTCTAGGTCGTTTTGCTAACCCGTTCCTACGTGATGAAGTAGACCGCGTTGGTCGTCAGCCAATTCGTAAACTGAGCCCGCAAGACCGCCTAGTTAAGCCTCTAAACGGTACATTAGAGTACGGCCTACCGAATGCTCACCTAGTAAAAGCAATCGCTGCTGCGTTCCATTACAAGAACGAAGACGACCCACAAGCGGTTGAACTTCAAGCAATGTTCGCAGAAAAAGGCTTTGCTGAGACATTAGCGCATTATTCTGAGCTGAATAGTGACTCAGAAGTTGTTAAACTAGCGGAAGAAGCTTATCTAGCATTGAAATGATAAACCATCAAAGTGCCACACCAGTGGCACTTTCTTATTGTCGAGCCGTTATGCCAATACAAACAAGCCATGAAACTGAATTACTCGAAGCCCTTTCGGAAGCTGAGAGTGCTAGCGCCTGCCTAATGGCTGCTTATGATGCATTGGACGACACGGTAGATGCCGTATTAAAAAACATCTTTAAGAAAGACGACACTGCAATTAAGTTCGTTGTCGAGCCACTTCTCAACAGTGGTGGGCCGTTAGGCGAGATCATGATTCGTGCTAAGTTGCTACTCGGACTTGGCGTGATCAGTAAAGAACTCTACGACGATCTAGAGGTTTTCGTTACCTTGAAAGAGTGGGCGAAAATACAGGGTGAAGACACCAGCTTTACAGAAGTTGATGTGATATTTGAGCTCAACAAGGTGCACGCGATTCAGCGTATTATGCCTATCGAATATGACGCGGAGATGGTGGAAACGATGTCTGGCCCAATGCTTGAAATGTTCTTGGGGCGACATAATCAAAAGGTGAAGTCGACGATCGTATTAGCTATCACTGACATTATCACTACCCTATGCCGAGATAACGCGCTGAGCTCTTAGCTCTAGTTTGCAGCTCTGCTTATCTTGTTTCGCATCCTACATAACTTGTAGCTGTTCGTTCGTTTCAATACAAAGATTTAAATGATGGCGGTTTCTCTCGTTGGAGAAATCGCTTTGTTGTTTTTGTGCTTCTAAAAAATATCCGAAATATCTTCCCATTAAATACAAAAGCAGCAGGCACAAAAAAGCCACATTCAGTGGCTTTTTCTATTCAAGACGCTCTCTTTATAAAAACGCCCTGCTATTCAAGACTATAGGAATTATAGGTCTTGGATGTTCTCAGCTTCTAGCTCTTGGAAGTAACGTAGAGTCTTAACTTTTAGCTCTTGTTGAGCTGGCTCATCAGCAACGATGATAGCTTTACGGTGCATCTGTAGAGCTGTAACAGTCCACATGTGGTTTACAGAACCTTCGATAGCCATTTGAAGCGCTTGAGCTTTGTTGTGGCCTAGAGAAAGGATCATCACTTCTTCTGCATCTAGAAGAGTCGCAACACCGATAGTTAGTGCGTATTTAGGAACTTGGTTGATGTCGCCATCGAAGAAACGAGAGTTCGCGATACGAGTGTCTTCAGTCAACGTTTTGATACGAGTGCGTGAAGATAGAGAAGAACCTGGTTCGTTGAATGCGATGTGACCGTCGATGCCTACGCCGCCCATGAACAGGTTGATTTTGCCGTATGAACGGATTTTCTCTTCGTATGCTGCACAGTGAGCATCGATATCTTCAGCTTTGCCGTCTAGCAGGTTGATGTTTTCTGCTTGGATATCAACGTGGTTGAAGAAGTTCTCGTGCATGAATGTGCGGTAAGACTCTGGGTGGTTAGGGTCGATGCCAACGTACTCATCCATGTTGAATGTTACAACGTGCTTGAAGCTAACTTCGCCAGCTTTGTAAAGTTCAATTAGCTCAGCGTAAGTAGTTAGAGGTGTGCTACCAGTAGGAAGACCTAGTACAAATGGACGCTCAGCCGTTGGAGCGAACTTGTTGATTGAATCTGCGATATGACGAGCAGCCCATTTACCTACTTTAGCTTTGTTGCTTAATGGAATAAGTCTCATTGATTTTGCCCCTAGAAATAAAATTTTATAGTGTTCTGAAACATTAATTCGCATTATAAAATAAGTTATCCAGTTCCGCTATTGTTTTAGGTCAAGTTTTTGCTTTTTTCGTCGTAACTGTGACTGGAACTCTCAAAATTGCACAATTATTGTATGGATATTTGGTGGCGTTAAACAAGATTAATACGTTTGTCATATACAGCAATGTTGATCTAATTCAGCACCTGAAAGGGTTGGTGTGTTTCTATGCCTTGATACGATTATTGCAATAATGGCATCGCTCGAACCATTGACGAATTTTGGTGCATTAACGTGTTTCGAGTATAAACAAGCGTTGAGCGTATAGTTGAAACTAGAAAAATAATGATGGCAATGGAGCGCTATCGTGATAAAAGACAGGGGCAGGATGAAGAACGATGAATCTCAGTGGGATGAATACCCATAAGATTGAACGAGAGCTGTGTTTTAGTCACGCTATCGCTATGAATTGTATATAAATATTGGTAAAAATGGATAGGTTGGCTAAACTTACCAATTACAAAGAAGATGTGTGTTTGAAGGCAAAAAAAAGCCCAAAGTGATGAGGTATCACTTTGAGCGATTTTACTAATCTTCTAACACTAACTCACTTTCGTATTCTTCCCTAGATACGTCGCCGCGTTTGCAGCCGTTTAGGGTGTGAAAGCGACGGCGTCCACGAGCCAGTTGAATGTACTTCAACCAAACACGCTCTAACTTGGACTTTGCCTTATGAGGGTGAGACAACACTTTAATGAAGTGTTTTTCTTCTGCATTGATTGGTGCTAGTTCACCAGTTTCAAGTGCAAGCATAGTGTCACCAAACAAGGTTAGGATTTCCTCTTCTGAAAGAGTAAAATCACCCGACTTAGCGAACCCTCTCGGGAATTTAATGGTGTCATAAAAACGTTTTTTTCCGTGTCGGAATTCGGTCTCAGACATATCAGCCTCAGTAATGTGGTTAGATAGAAATTAGTGTTTATTGCTCACGCGAAAATATTGTTAAAAGGCTAAAATAGGAAACAAAATGTTTTTGCCTTTACGATAAACAATCCTAGATCGGCTAGTTAGCAGATTTATTACAGAGATGTATTTGATGGATGTGAAAGTATTTAGAACCTTTCTTGAGGTTGCAAGGGTGCGCCATTTTGGGCGTGCAGCTGAAAACTTGTATTTAACACAAGCGGCGGTGAGTGCGCGGATCAAACAGCTTGAAGGCTATTTTGATACTCAGCTCTTCATTCGTGACCGCAATAACATCAAACTCACATCTTCCGGTGAACGTTTGATTGGTTATGCCGAAGTGATGGTGTCCACCCTACAACAAGCCAAATTTGAGCTGTCGTTAGAGAGTGGTAAAGCCTTGCAGTTAACGCTGGGCGGTACGCCGAATATTTGGGATGCGTATCTGCAAAACTGTTTAAGTGTGGTAACCGACTCTTTTGGTGGTTACGGCTTTATGGCAGAGGTGATGGGGCGCGAGCAACTGAACCGTAATTTGTTAGAACGAACCTTAGATATGGCTTTCGCGTTCGATCAGATCAAAGCAGAAGAGCTGAACTGTAAAAAAGTCGCTGACTTGGTTTTGGTGTTGGTATCAACGCAGCAAGATGATCTGGAATCTGTATTTCAACATAAGTATGTTTATGTGGATTGGGGAACGCGCTTTGGTTCTGAACACGCAGAACGTCACCCTAAAGTGCCAGCACCGTACCTACGTACCTCTACAGCCCGTATCGCCCTCGATTTCATTTTAGAGAAAGGCGGCAGTGCGTATCTTCCGGTGTCTCTAGTCGAACCTTTTATCGATTCGGGTCAGCTGCACAAGGTGAAAGGGGTTGAAGACTGGTATCTCCCAATTTATCTGAGCTACCGTAAAAGCAGTACCTCGGTTGATGCGATCATGCAGGTTGAGAAGTTGGTTAATGAGATTGACCCATCGACGGCTTACACATTGCAGCAAGCCGCTGAACAAGCACCTGAGTAACGGCATTCGCGGTAAGCAGTGGCTTTGCTGATTAGATTCAATAAAAAATGGCTCCCAACTAATTGTATAGTTGGGAGCCATTTTTGTTTTAAACCAGAAATGTACTTCTTTTCGGAACTAGAGATCGTTTCTAATTCCATAAATATCGTTTAGGCCTGGTATGTGTAGCCTTTATTAAAAGCCCTATAGGTTCATTAGATTCTCAATAGACTCTTCAAGAGAGTGTGACATGTACGAATGGATTTGATTGCCATCCGTTGCGTCAATCTCGATCATAGAAATCCCGTTGTCCGCTTTGTCTTCAAGAAAGCTTAGAGACTGCTCGACTGATTGACTGGTGAGAACCTGTTGATTTGATAAAACAATACGACATGTGTGTAGAACCATAGCCTTTTCCTTTTTATATTCGATAGGTCTCTGCATCTTGGCGTGCTAAGTACCGATCGTTGACGTTGTGAGAAGAATGCCCTCTCTAGGTTAAATTTAGTCGAATTGAATAAAATTAAAACCCTTTTTTGTGATTTATCTGACCTTCGCTTCCGAAAGTGGCTAGCGACAATGGTGGTTCACGGTAAACTTTTAGGTATCGGATCAAACGCTATGGTAAGTGGGAAGAGTACGGCATGTCGAAAAAGATCAATCACAACAGCAGCTTAACCAGTGAGCAGTGCCATTTGGCTCGATATGCACGAGATGCTCGCTTTGATGGGATGTTTTTTACAGCGGTGAAAACGACAGGAATTTTTTGTCGCCCGATTTGCCCAGCCACACCACCCAAAGAAGAAAATGTCGAATATTTTTCCCATCAAGCTCAAGCATTGAAAGCGGGATATCGTCCTTGTTTACGTTGTCGACCAGACAGCGCACCTTTTTCGCCGGCTTGGAAGGGCGTCGAAACCACTTTCTTACGTGCGATGCAGTTGATTGATAATGGCGCTCTGAATTCAGGATCTATCGTCGACCTTGCAACGCGGTTAGGTATTTCAGATCGTTATTTACGAACCTTATTCGACAATTACATCGGCGTGTCACCCAAGCAATATAGTCTGTACAGTCAATTGATGTTTGCCAAGCAGTTGCTGCACACCAGTAGCATGAGCATTACTGATGTCGGCTTTGCTAGTGGCTTCAATAGTACGCGCCGTTTTAATGATGCCTTTCAAAAAGAGCTGCAGCTTTCGCCAAGCCAAATTAGGCGAGCGAAGCCAAGTGACACTCAGAGTAATCATATTCAGCTTGGTTTTCATGGACCCTTAGATTGGAACCACTTGTTGAGGTTTTATCGACGAAGAATGATTGAGGGCTTAGAAGGCGTTGGCGAAGATTATTATAAGCGCACGGTAAATGTGAACGGGTCAAAGGGTTGGTTCAAGGCGACTTTAGCCAAAGATAACCGCTTGGATATTGAATTCGAGTTGGATGATATAAGCCAATTAAGAAGCTTGATTGCGAATATCCGCCGTATGTTTGATCTTGATGTCGATATTGCCAAGGTTGAGACGTTCTTTACGACTATCGATCCTAACTTGGTGGCTAAGAGTGGTATCCGTATTCCTGGCGTGTGGAGTGCTTGGGAGGCAGGCGTGAGAGCGATTCTAGGACAGCAAGTTTCGGTAACCGCGGCGATTGGTCAGCTTAACTTATTGGTCAAAGAGCTTTCTGATGAACATGAGAAAGCCAGCTTCCCAACACCAAAACAGATAGCGGACGCTGATGTTAGCTTCTTGAGAATGCCGGGAAGCCGCAAAGAGACCCTAAAGCGTTTTGCCGAATACATGGTCGACAATGAAGCTGAGCATCCTTCCAAATGGATTGAGCTAAAAGGGATTGGGCCTTGGACTATTCAATATGCACTGCTTCGCGGGTTAAGCGAACCTAATCATCTGTTGGTTGGTGACTTGGTGGTGAAGAAGTTTATTGAGCATCGCCCCGCCATCAACACGGAGAGTGTTTCGCCTTGGGGTAGTTACGCCACGTTCCACTGTTGGAATCAGTCTTAATCGGAATACTAAGCTAGGAGATATCATGGACAACCGTTTTACTTACTATGAGAGCCCATTGGGAACCGTGACGTTACAGGCGAACGATGAAGGTTTGCTCGGCCTTTGGTTCGAGACACATACCACCAAGCCGGAACCGTTGGGTGTTCAAGATGATAGCTTTCCGATCTTTGCATTGGCTATCGAGCAGCTTAATCGCTATTTCTCGGGCGAAGCTATTCAGTTTTCTGTGCCGATTGCAGCCAAGGGCACGCCATTTCAGCAGTCGGTTTGGCAGGCGCTGACGACCATTCCTTATGGAGAGACTTGGAGCTATGCACAATTGGCCGATGCGATAGGCAATCCGAAAGCCGTTCGTGCTGTGGGTTTGGCGAATGGCAAAAATCCGGTTTCAGTGATTGTGCCGTGTCACCGTGTGATTGGTAAAAACGGCAAACTGACGGGTTATGCAGGTGGCGTAGAACGTAAACAGCACTTATTGGTGATAGAGGGAAGAGAGCAAGACTAGCAAGCGATTTAGCCATGAGCCTGTCGAGATGCTGGCTGAATATCTCGTACTACTTAATGGTGAAGGCGAGTGGTTCTTAAAATATGACTTTGCATTAAAATCAACGCTTTCTGGGAAATATCGATTTGGTTGCATATTCTTTGACTATGTTCTCTAGGCAAGGATGCCCAAATGAATAGATTCCCCTTACTAATATCTGGCTGCAGCTCTGCATTATTGCTGACAGGTTGTTTAACTGATACCAGCCGACCTTTCGAGGTTCCACAGCTTGCTCTGTTCAAAGGTATGTATGAGAACGCAGATAATGACAGTTATCTACTTTTTGAATCCGGGCAAGTGACTTATCAAACAACGGATAATTCCGTGACTCGAACCTATCGTGTTGATGATGACTTGATCACCATTGAATTCAATTCTGGAAGCAGCCGAACTGACTCTAGACTAGTGATGCGCATTCAACAGAAGGGCGAGATGCTAACTTGCAACCAATGTCCAGCGATACAATTGAGTAACGTCTGGACACTTGTAGATAAGCCTGTGAAAGACAGTTCGAACTAGAAAAGATCTCCGAATTAAAAAAGATCGCCATTAAGCCATAGGTGTGCAGCGATACTGACGGCATAGCCAATCATGATCACTGGCATCCATTTCAAGTGGCCAAAGAAGGTGTATTTGCCATGCGCCGCGCCCATTAACGCCACACCTGCCGCACTACCAATAGATAACAAGCTGCCGCCAACGCCTGCGGTTAAGGTGATCAGTAGCCAGTTACCCATCGACATTTGAGGTTCCATCGATAACACGGCAAACATCACCGGAATGTTATCGACAATCGCAGATAAGATCCCCACCATGATGTTGGCCCAAATTGGATCCCATTGGCTATACATCACGCCAGAGGCAAGCTCCAAGTATCCCAGTAGACTCAAGCCACCTACACACATTACCACGCCGTAGAAGAACAGCAGAGTGTCCCATTCGGCATGGGACACTCTTCGAAATACATCAAAGGGCACGACTGAACCGAGTCGCTTCAATGCCCCCCCATCATTGTTGGCAATCGCCACCGCTTTTTTCTTCGCCAGTGAATTTGGTAAGGTCTTACGCAAGAAATAACCAAAGAACTGTAGATACGCCAGCCCCATCATCATGCCCATTACTGGAGGGAAGTGGAGTACGGCATGGAAAGCAACCGCAGTGCCGATGGTCATGATGAACAACAACACGATGCGTCTTGCACCGCGTTTTAATTCAACGTGCTGATGCACCGTGTCGGGTTGGGTTGTGGGAACAAAGTAAGACATGATCATTGCAGGGACGAGGTAATTCATCACTGAAGGAATAAATAAGGGAATGAATTCACTGAAGCTCACATAACCAGCCTGCCACACCATCAACGTTGTGATGTCACCGAATGGGCTGAACGCGCCGCCAGCGTTAGCGGCTATCACGATATTCACACAGGCTAGGTTAACGAATTTAGGGTTAGATCCTGCGACTTTCAGAACCACGGCGCACATCAATAGAGCTGTGGTGAGGTTGTCGGCGATCGGTGAGATAAAGAAGGCCAGAATACCGGTTAGCCAGAACAGAGAGCGGAAATTAAAGCCTTTGCCCACCATCCACGCTTGCAGCGCATCAAACAGTCTTCTCTCTTCCATGGCGCTGATGTAGGTCATGGCGACGAGTAGGAAAAGTAACAGCTCAGCGTATTCCAGTAAGTTGTGTTCGAGTGCTTGCTTAGCGACTTCAACAAGGTTGTGTTCTTGGTAGATAAAACCAATGATTATCCAGATCAGTCCTGCTGCAAGTAACACTGGCTTAGATTTTCGGAGCTTTAGGTACTCTTCCATCATCACCACGATGTAGGCGACAACGAAAATGGTCAGGGATAGGTAGCCAGCGAATGAGTTGGTGAGCTTGAGTGGTTCTCCCAACTGAGAAGTGGCAGCACCTGCTACCGAAGAAAAGAGTAACAAAGAGAGAACAGCAGAAAGCTGGATACCTAACATGGATTACGCTCCGAAGTTAATAAGTTATTAACACGGGTAAAAGAGTAGACCTAAATAACCATGTGCAGTGTGATAGATATCTTAATAATTCAATAGATTATAATGAAAGGAATAGACTGTGATGTGAACGAAATACGGTCTTACATACTCAAAATTACTGTCTTCCACACTTAAGTTAAAGACCAAAGACCAAAGACTAAAGACCAAAGAAAAAGCCCTACCGGACTCAGTGCCGATAGAGCTTATTCGAAATTGCTAACATTATGCAGCATTGAGATCAAACGTCAGTGTTTGTTCTGCTGCACATACTTCAACAGGCCAGCCATAGGATTGGTATTCAAGCGCAAGTTTGTCCGCTACTACGCGAGATACTGTTGCAGTGATCCACATGCCTTTGCCCATTACTTGATATTTAAGCGTTCTCATTTCCATAGTCATTACCGTTCTCCTTCTATATTGGCTGCGCGAAGTCTATAGCACCTCTGAGGGCTGAAATTTCGAATTAAGCTCAAATTATTTATAAAATGGCTCACTGTTTGCGCTTGGCTCAAAACTCAATCAACTAAGGGAAAACGGTTGCGTTCTGGAAGCAAAATCACTTTTTAAGTCTCTGTATTATAATCGAATTAAAATTGACCAGAAAAACAATGTAAGAGATCTCTTACAGCATTATCAGAGATCGCACTAGGTAAAAACTTCTCACTAGAAGCCAGATTTGTGTGGCGATTGTGTGCGTTTTTGGTTGCGCTGTTGAAGCAAGATTTTTTAGTTTTGTATGTGAAATATTCTAATTTATTTAGCGTATGGTCCTGCTTTTAAATCCAAATCACAGTTTTATATGTTGCTGTGCTTCTTTTATTTAAACCGATACGCTATTTGATTTTGGTCATTAACCTTTCGCTCATTAGTTTGCACTATCTATACGTGTTCTGTTCCACATAAACGAGATGTATAGAGGTCCTTATGACTAATCCAACCAAAACCGATCGTAAAGTCACGATCGGCAGCTATATCGCACTCGCGTTCGCGATGGTGTTCTTTTCAGGCTTAATGCAGTCCAATGAATGGTATGGAGTGTTCGATTTTACAACGCTCAACGGTTCATTCGGTAAGGTCGCTTACGATGTGAGTGAAACGGCCGATGGTATTCAAGCGGCAACGACGTCACTGCGTGGTAAAGGCGGTAGTGGTGCTCGCGACGGTTTCATTTTTGCTTTGACACTTATTCCGACCGTGATGTTTGCACTGGGTATGATCAACGTACTTGAGCACTACGGTGCACTGGATGCGGCTCGTAAACTACTGACACCTCTGCTTCGCCCTCTGATGGGTATTCCGGGTAACTCAGGCTTGGCACTGATCGCTTCTTTGCAAAGTACCGATGCTGGCGCAGCGATGACACGTCAGCTGAAAGACGAAGGACATCTGACTAAGCGTGAAACCGATGTGTTCACCATGTTCCAGTTTACGGCGGGTGCGGCGATCGTTAACTTTTTCTCTTCAGGTGCGGTGCTGTTCACTCTAACCGCGATGGACGGCTCTTTAGCGGTGACATCGTCAATTGGTTTGGCTGTCGCTGTGATGTTTATCTTTAAGTTTGTCGGCGCGAATCTGTTCCGTATTTACCTCAACATTACTGAAGGCAAAGAAGACAAACCAAAATCAGACAAAGAACAAAAACTGGAAGAGGAAGAGGAAGTAGCATAATGAGCGAAGTTAAAGCAAAGAAACCAATGGTTACTGATATTTTCGTTGAAGGTGCTAAGAAAGGCTGGGTTATTGCGACTACCTCTACGGTACCGAATGTTCTGATGGCGTTTGTGATCATCAAGGCATTGCAGATAACGGGTGCGCTGGATTTGATGGGCAGTGTATTTGCTCCAATTATGGCGGTATTTGGTTTACCTGGCGAAGCGGCAGCGGTATTGATCGGTGCGTGGATGTCGATGGGTGGCGCGGTGGGCGTGGTTATCACGCTGTTTGACCAAGGTATTCTGAACGGCAACCATATAGCTATCTTGGCGCCAGCTATCTACTTGATGGGCTCTCAGGTGCAATACATGGGCCGTATTATGGGACCAATTGGTACTGAAGGTCGCTACATCCCGGTGATGATCGCGATTTCGGTATTGAATGCGTTTGGTGCAATGTTCTTGATGAACATTATTTTGTAACGTGACTTTGAACGGTTAGCTGCGAACAGCTTTCAGACGTTACAAAAAAGGAAACCCCGTTTGGCTTTCACCAAACGGGGTCTATTCTTTTCGTAGCCATCCTGCTACTGCGCGTTACTTATCTTTCAATAGGTAACTGGTGCTCCCTGCATCGTTCCTTGACGTGGCTAAATCCTTTAACCTATCCAATTCATCGCCGTCCTAGCGGTGTCCTTGCAAACTCATCATCCTGATAAGCGACTCTATCCTAGAGCATAACTTCCTTGCTGATAACTCATCCTAAGCCATCAAATCTTCATCCTGAAGATACCTAATCCGTTAGGCTTTTTCCTGTTCCTGCCAACTCACTGTCGACATGTGTATTAAACACTGCAGAGGCTTTGCTCACAATCCACCCTAAGAAATAAATGTACCCACTGATCGAAAGAAATATGCGTGGATTCATACAAAACAAGGGCTTGGGTTTGTATTTTAGGAATTTTCTGCGAAGCTTGATTGTGATCTCTTACGTTCGGTGTGAGAGATCTCTTACAAGTACTCGGGTGCGATTTTCATTTTATCTCGGCGGGTGTTGTCGAACAGATAACAAAGAACACTGAGTAAACACAAAATAATAGGGAAATATGATGGTTACAGCACTTTACGCAGCCTTGCTGACGATCGTAATGATTTGGTTAGCAATAGAGGTGATCAAGCAAAGGCGAATCAATCTTGTTGCTCATGCTGATGGCGGTGTCGAGTCGTTACAGATAGCACGTTCGGCACAAAGTAATGCTATGGATTACATCCCAATCACCGTTATTTTGATGGGATTGTTAGAGATGAATGGCGCCGGTGTGTGGCTGATTCATGTCATTGGTGTGGCGTTTATTCTGGGGCGTGTGATTCATGCGAAAGGGATCTTAGCGAAGAACTTCAAAGGTCGAAAAGTGGGTATGGTGTTAACGCTTATCTGCATGATCTCTTTGATTGTCCTAAACTTAGCTTACCTACCTTTTGATAAAATGTTCTAGGGAGCATTATGGCGTTGCGTCTTCCTCCTGCTTGGGCGATTGTCCTCGCAGGCTTGATACTCAACATCATGGCGATTGTCATGTCGAGCTTGGTGCTCGATAAAATTGAAGCTGAGAAAGCGGAGTACAACGATCGCAAATACGGCAATGTGTACTCAATACAGCTTGCTTGGAATACGATTGAAACCCTAGAGCGCAAGCGTGAAGCGATTTTGATTCACCTTGATAAACTAGAAACGGTGCAGCCGACCACGGTTCTCGACGAAGCACTGCGTGGGCAACTTAGGCGTTGGGTGAGTAGCGAAGTGCCAAGTATCTCTTTGGCTCACTTACCGAAACTGATGATGCTGATAAACAGTGCACAAGAAGCGCAACGAACTCGAATCGATGATTACTATTTGGATAACCTGACCTTGGTTGAGTTAATCCAAAGGCTTGATGAGAAAATGGCTTTCTATAAGAACATCGCCCTGTTTCTTCAAGTATTTGGCTTGGCGCTTATCTTAGCTCGCGACCTCGCTAGAAGACCTTAATCTTTAACCTTAATGCCTCCATTTACTTATCGACTTGTATCGTTAGCGAGACTCATTTGGCAGGTTAGGGTGCTGTTGGCCTTGGTACTTTGGTAACTGTTCTTTTAGCCCCTTAAACGTGCTCAGTGCACTGCCTATCGATAACTTGTTCATCAACCAATTTGGCAAGATGCCCCCTGCGTTCGCATACGCGGTGTAGGTGATGTAGGTATTGCCATTAGTCAGCGGTTGCAGTGTCCAAACTGCGTCCACATCGTAGATTCGAATGTACCCCGACTCTTTCGCCAAATAGTTCGACGCATCCTTTATCGACAAAACAAACTGCCCACCCTCGATGCTGTATTTTGAGTAGGTCACCATGTCTCGATCTCTGGCAGGCCACGGTGCTTTGAATTGGGTATAGACGATGTTTTCATCTTCAGATATCTGCATCAACACACGGCTTTGCGATACATTATCTATCCAGTTTGGCACGTTCTCACTGTCTTCCAATAACAGTAAAAAACCGGAGTAAGTGGTGGGCGTTTGCATCTGTGCTCGTATTTCGACCAAGCCTTCGCTGTGTGGCCTTTTATCAATCATGATGCCATCTTCACTTTTGACGAACTGCCATGGGTTGGCATAAGTCAGTGTCGATAGGGCGCAGAGGCCGAGTACCAAAATCTTAGGTAATGTCATTATTCTTCCATAAAAAGAAAAGCTTATCTGCTAGGAGTATAGAATAGAAATGGACTTAGTAGGTGTTGCCAATCGCTGTGGGTTGGCCTCTTTGGGGAAAATCCCAATGAAAACGGAAGCGTTCGGTCGCTTCCGTTTTATTCTTGGGCAATGGATAAGCGCTGTAGGCTAGAGCTTATAGGCTTCTACGGTTTTGATGGTTGTCCAGTTGCTGTTGGCGTCTTGGATGAACTCTTGTGTATTCTCCAGCCAGCGTTTCTGAACCGATTTGTCTAAGTTCAGATACAACTTTCCATCTTCCACCTTCCAAGCGAGAGGGTCGGTTTCAAACTTCTTACCCATGGCTACTCCAAACGCGCAGTAACCGCCATATTGAGGGGCATAGGCTTCTGGATTGGCTCGAAATTCATCTCTGTTTTCACTGCTCGCAAAGTTATAGATCGCATTCTTATAGGTCGCTGTGAACTCAGATGTGCCTTTTACTGGACCTTCATTGGCAAAGTAAGCGACAGGATCATAGCCTTTAATTGCGAGGTTATTGCTGTCGACACTCATATCAAGGTCTGCTGCCATTAACGAAAAGCTGGTGCCTAGTAACGCGGCCATTAGAGTGATTTTTTGACTGGTCGATTTCATGTGTGACATATCAAGTTCCTTGTCAGTGTTGGTTATCTTGTTTGAAATAATTTAGCCCACTCGTCCGGTCTATAGAGGGACAAAAGAACTAAAAACTAAGCGAATCGTTCGGAGGATGCATGGATCTGCTTTCACAACTAATGGAACACTTCTCGATACGCACTGGCGTTTTCTATTCTGGAAACCTGTGTGGAGTATCGTCATTTAACGCGCAACAAGGTAAAGAGGGCCACCTTCATGTATTGAGCGCGGGGGAGTTGAGCTTGTCTAGCGCTCACACGGAACACAGGCATTTGTCGCAGCCTTGCATTGTTTATTTGCCGAAATGGCGTCACTGGCCGCGATGTCTCGTACTCAGTTTATTGAAGCGTTCAAACGGGAAGTGGGTGAAACGCCGGGAGATTATGTGCAAAAGTGGCGAGTCTCTGTTGCTCAATCTCTGTTATTGCAAAATAAGCCGATCAATTGGGTCGCTGATGAAGTGGGTTACAATAGCTATTCAGGATTCTCACGTGCTTTTCAACATGTTGCCGGAGTGTCGCCGCGCCTTTGGCTAAAGCAAAATGCGTCGTGAAACGGCAGGCAATCCCCACCCGATTTATGGCTATTCGTATCTGGCTGGTCTATGTTTTAGCGGAAATTGTATGTAGTTTGTTCTTTTATCGGAAGAGGGTGTAAAAAGGTGGACTTTATAAGCTCGTTGTAACATCCTGCCCGTCCTATTTTATCTAGACACCAATGAGACGAAGTGCCTGCTGAACATTATTCAGCCTCCCGTATCTCATTAAAGTATTAAGGAGTTCAACTTGAACCTATTTGTAAGAGACCTTACCGTTATCGATTCTTCATACATCTGTGAACACAGAGGGGTCGTAGGAGATAGTTGGATTTTAGATGTCACCATGTCTGGTGAACTTAATGAAATGAGCATGGTGCTGGATTTTAGCAAGGTCAAAAAGCAGATCAAACAGCTTGTCGATGAGCATGTTGATCATCGTTTGCTGCTGCCAATGCAGAGCGCTGCAATTGTTCTTCAAGCGAGCAAAGCGGGCTACTCTAAGGTTGATGTGTTGCGTGGTGACAAGAGTCTTCATCTACATTGCCCTGATGAAGCATATTGCCTCATTGATGCAGAAGCGATCACCATCGAGAGTGTGACCGCACACGTTTACAATATTCTTCGCGATAACCTACCAAGTAACGTCACAGGGTTAGAGATCACCCTACGTCATGAGAACATTAATGGCGCGTTCTACCACTACACCCATGGTTTAAAAAAGCATGATGGCAACTGCCAACGCATCGCGCATGGTCACCGTTCTCCAGTAGAAATCGTGGTCGATGGTCAGCGTGACGGGCAACGTGAACAAGCATTTGCTCAGCGTTGGGAAGACATTTATTTAGGTTCTAAAGAAGACCAAGTTTCAGTTTCATCACTTAACCTGAGTGAAAACGCGAACAGTGTTAATGATGAAAGTCACTATGGCTTCCGCTACACCGCGCCACAAGGCGAATTTGAGCTAGCGATTGCTAAGAGTGAGACGGAAATTTTACCGACAGATACCACGGTGGAATTACTTGCTGGCTATATCGCGGATCAAGTTGAACCGAGCCTAGCAGAGAACCAATCACTACAAATCGTCGCTTATGAAGGTGTTGGCAAGGGCGCAATGGCGTTCCGATAACACTCCAGCGAGTGACACAGTCTCATTACTGACATGATGAAATAAAGGCAAGATAATCCGTTATCTTGCCTTTACTTTTTGTGACTCTTTAAAACTGATTTAGCTGATGATGTTAGGCACAAACACTAACGAAGCAGCACGCGTCGCAGTGGTGTTTTTTCGATTCCAACAACCAACCCGAAGCTCAACAATACGGTGCCAAAAAATACCGTAACGTCTTTTGCCAATTCCGTAATGCCTAAAACTCCACAGACATTGAACAGCACGATAATGATCAGCAAATGGCAAACGTAGATGCCTAACATACGATTCGAGATCGCGCGAACCCACGCATAGTCGCCGATGTTTGGATTAGCCAAAAGCCACATAAATACGCCCATTCCCCATAGTGCCGTACCAAACAAGAAATCATTCATGTTGAATCCGACGTCGAACGTGGTGAGCCACGCCGCCTCAGCAAAGTGAATCAACATGCCTAACGCTAATAACGCCAGCGCTTTAGTGGATGACACCTTCCATTGATTCTGACGAATGAGGAAACCTAAGGTCACCATTAACGTGCTAAAGAACGGGCCGTTACGAGTAAAGAAAGGTGCGCAGAGTTCGGTCAAGTTCGCGTAGCTGCCCGCTAAAACACCATAGACGTAAAGTGCAATTGCCGTTGGTAATAGCAGTTTTTCGAGTTTCATTTCGACTATCAAAGCGATGATCAAAACGGCACAAACCAGAGCGGGAATAAACCATAAATGAACCAATCCACCCTCTAAGAAAGAGTTGAGCGGGGTGTTCATTAAAAAGCCCCAATAGTCTTGGCGTTCGCCTAAGTAACCGAACTCTTCCACCTTCGCGAGGTTGAATGGCATGACTAGGCAAATGATGCTCCAAACCACCCAAACCTTGAGGAGTGGTTTCGAGTAGTTGACCACGGTTGTCCAAGGTAAGGCAGTGAGCTTAGGTTGAATCAGATAACCTGAGATAAGGAAGAAAAGAGGCACAGCGAAGCGAGCGGCTTGGTTAAGCACATAGCCAATCCAAGGCACTTCATCGATTTGCCAATAAGTAAGTGCCACTTGGCCATGTAAGCCAATGATCGCCAAGATAGCAATCACTCGACCCAACTCAATACTGGCGATGTGTTGTGAAGGCGTATGTTGAACGGAAGACATATCAGATCTCTAAGAAAATTTTCGTAGAATCTAACAGCCTTTTTATTGAATCAGTTAGCGCTAAATCAAGGGTTGCGACCTTTGTTTTAAGGCTTGTATTGATTATTTGAAGCCTGTCGCAGCTATATTAAATCCATTGCAGTAAGTACAAAAATACCGAGAGTACAAGTGATAAGAGAAACAACAGTAGTAAGCGCGATGATGTTAGCCGCCAGTGTTGAGTTTCCTCCCATCGCACGAGCCATAACGTAGCTTGCCGCTGCTGTTGGTGCTGCGCTCATCAAGAAGATAAGCCCGAGATCGAGCCCTTCAAATCCTAAGTACCCAGCCGCCAGTGTAATCAGTAACGGTGAGGCAATTAACTTGTAGCTAGAGGCGAACCACGTCGATAACTTTTCTTGTTTGAGCGAGCTGATGTCCAGCGACCCACCGGTACACAGCAGTGCCAAAGGTAACGTCATGTTGGCAAAGTACTGACCAGCATCAGTGACCATTTTGGGGATAGGAATCGAAAGCGCATAGAAGACGACCGCTAAGAAAATAGCGATGATCAATGGGTTCTTGGTAATCGACTTAGCGATCACTTTAATCGCTTTCGCACCAGTGTCTTCGCCTTTGGGTGTCAGTGCAATCACGGCTTGAATGTTATACAACACGGTTAGAGATGCGACATAGATAGCCGCCAATGCCACGCCTTGGTTGCCATAGATATTAGCCACATAGGCGAGGCCGATGATCGCGGTATTGGCGCGGAATCCACCTTGGACAATCACACCTTGATCTTTCGAACCTTTAAATACTAATTTGGTTGAGAAAATCGTGAACAAGAAAAAGACAAAGTTAGCGATGACGCCAAACGCAACTAACGCGCTACTGGCTGAAAAGTTGTGATTCGATTGAACAATACTCAGAAATAGCATCGCGGGTAGGGTGACTTGAAAGACCACCTTAGATGCGACATCAATGAAATTGTCATTGATTAAGCCGATTCGCTTGAGCATCACACCAAGAAACAGCATTAAACAGATAGGGCCTGTTACCGACGCCGAAAACGCAAACTGTTCCCAAAGTGTGTTCATTCTCTTTCCCTAGTTATTAAACTCAATAATCGGTTAACTCAAATTCCTTTGAATACTGTCGCATTTTTCCACAGTTCTTTGATAAGACAAAATGAATACCTAGGGTTAAGTAAAAAATCTTGAAAAAAAGAACGAACGTGCTAAAAATAATGTATCAGATTTATTATTGGTGAATAATGAGTAAGGGAAAGATAACCAAAGAGTATATTTTGAGCCATGCATTCGCGCTTGCAAGTGAGAATGGGCTTGAGAGTTTGACGATTGGCGAGTTAGCCAAGCAGTGTGGCATGTCTAAGAGTGGCTTGTTTGCACACTTCAACTCTAAAGAAAACCTGCAACTCTCTGTACTCGAGTATTCCAACGCCATATTCACCGAAAGAGTCATCATTCCCGCAAGAGAGCTGGGAGATGGTGATATTGAAGCGAAATTGAAACAGCTGCTCGACAATTGGTTGGGCTGGAACCATTCATTCCAAGGCAGTTGCATGTTTATTGATGCATGGAAAGATGCGGGCAGTGAAACGTCTGTGATTCAGAAAGCACTGCAGAAAACCATTTCAGTGTGGATTGATTACTTGACGATTCAGGTAGCAAAAGCGGTTGAGAGCAAACAGTTCAGAGCTGATTTAGATCCTAAACAGGCAACCTTTGAGTTATACGGCCTCTACTTGAGTGCCAACTTGTTCTACTCGTTACGAGGCCAACAAGCGAGCCACACCCACTTTTGGAGTGGTGTACAGCGCTTAATCGCTAGCTGGAAAGAGGTTTAGCTCGCAAAGCATCTGAGTTTTGTTTAACTAAGGCTTATAAGAAATTTTAAGAGAAGTGGCGGCAAGCAGCCATAAACAGCGCTATCGTCATTTTTTATACTAACAAATAGCACGGTCGTTCGATTTTCAGGGCCGAGCTCGATCCGCCAATGATGATGGCGATACAAGGACCGGTCATGAGTGACAAAATCTACTTTAATACATCGAACAAATTCAGCTTCAAGCGCAGCTTAATTGGCGCAACAACCAATCTTCATTACATCCTAGCGCCGAGTCATGCGAAGAAAACCGCACGTAAGTTGCTGCTCACTCCAATGCGTACTGAGCAGAAAAATGCTGATCCCCAAGGGCTTATCAAGAGTGAAATCAAAGGTCGTGATGGCGTTTTAAAAACCTATTCTTTGGGTACGGGGCCTGTTTGGGTGCTGACTCATGGTTGGTCTGGCACCGCGAGTCAGTTTTTCCCTCTGATGGAACATATCGCCGCTAAAGGTTTTACGGCTCTGGCTTATGATCATCCTGCTCATGGTGGCAGTGATGGTGTACATGGTCATATTCCTGCGTTTGTGAACGGCCTTGAAGCGATTCTCGATTCGGTGGGTGAGGTAGCAGGTTTGGTCGGTCACAGTATGGGCACGGCTTCTGCGTTGGAATGTAAGCACGTTAAATTGGAAAACAAGCCATTATTGCTGATTGCACCTGTACTGGATTATCTAGAAAACCTATTTGGCAGCGTTGCGCGTTCTGGCTACTCAATGAAACTGTTCGAGGCGGTAGTTGGAGAAGTCGAAGAGCAGTTTAACTACCCGATTCAGTCTGTTGATCCCTATGGAAAGCTAGCGCTTCGTGAGTCTCAGACGATCATCGTTCATGATGAGCAAGACAAGTTTACTAAGTTTGATGTGTCTCAGCGTGCGGCTAATGAAATGGGTCGCGTTACTTTAATTGCGACTCAAGGACAGGGCCACGGGCGAGTAATGAAGTGCCCACAAGTGTTCGAGAGCTTTGATAACTTAATTGGCTAAGCACAACGAGCGCAAGTCAGTAGGACGCCAGTAAAAAGATCGTAAGCTCAAAGCTAAGAAAACAAACATTAAAAAGGCCAACCAGACATTATCTGGTTGGCCTTGCTTTTAGGTGCTTAGTTGGTATTTAGCTCAATCCTATTTTTAGTTAGCACAGCTTGCTGGGCCGATCTCTTTCCACACGCCCCATTGGCCTGTCGTTGTTGGATCTTCACCGGTTGTCCACCATTTCGCTTCCCAAACCTTACCGCCTTGAGTCACTTGGTCGCCACCAGTGTAAACCGCGCCTGAATCCCAAGCGTTAGTACACGTACCGCCGCCTGTGGTTTTCTTTAGAACTTTCACTGAAGTAGCCGCAACCGATGTATCAGTGCCATCGCTGACCGTTACAGAGAAGTTCAGCGTTGTATCTTGCGTGTATTCCGCCGCGACAAAGCTCACTGAAGCACCTTGAACCGTTGCATCGATACCAGCAGGTACATCCCACGTGAAGGTCAATGTGTGTTGGTCAGCATCGCTCGAAGCCGAAGCATCAACCACGACTACATCACCTGCATTCACTTCAGCCGGAGCCGTAACCACAGCAACTGGTGCTGTATTGACTGGGCCTGTGTCTTTAGGAGTTACCGTTACAACAACGGTGTCAGTTGCAGTAGCGCCTTCGTTATCAGTTACCGTTAGGCTGAACGTGAGTGCTTCTTGTTGCGCGACTTCAACCACATCGAAGCTTACAACAGCCGCATTCGCGTTCGCCAGCGTTACTGCCGTGCCGCTTACTTGTGACCAAGCATAGCTCGCGATTGTACCGTCGCTGTCTTTTGAAGCGCTGCCATCTAGAGAAACAGAGGCTGGGCCTTCAACTGATTGGTCTGCGCCTGCAGCTGCCGTTGGTTTACGGTTTACAGGATCTGTTGTACCGCCAGCAAGGCCTTCATGCATTGCGTTGAGGATGTCGCCGTTGTCTGCATCAATTTCCCAAGAGAATAGACCCGCAAGGCCAAGGCTACGAACGTACGCGCCTTTTGCTTTTACTGAGCGGTCATCATCAAATGTGATGAGCTGGCCTGAAGTACGGTTCCAAACGTAAGGCGCTTCTGCCATTTCGTCGTAGCCATATTCGAAGCCGTTGATGCCTTGGTTATTCGCGCCAAGCATGTTTTCTTTAATGCCTTTGTAATCAATAACGCCATCTTCCCATACGCCTTGCGCAGAGCTACCTTTCAGTTTGCCGTTACCCACCCCTGTCATAGGGTCGCTAGGATCGGTGAGTGATGATGGTAATACGCCTTCCCAGCCACGACCGTACATCGCTGTACCAACCACAAGTTTGTTCGCTGGAACGCCTTGTTCAAGTAGCAATTGGATGCCGTTGTCTGTGGTGTAAGCTGGGCCTGTGTACTGTTCGCCATTTTCATCAAGGCCTGTGCCATCACATTGACCAGGACGCATGAAGTTACCGCAGTTTAGTGCTGTTTGGTGACCTAACACGTTGTTCCAACCGCCGTAGAAGTCGTAAGTCATTGCGAAGATGTAATCCATGTATTGGATAGCATCGCCGTAGTTCACGTCTTCAATCTTATCGTGACCAACACCGATCGCAGAAGTGAGCTCGTAAGTACGACCGTTTTCCGCTTCTAGCTCATCTAGCATCACGCGAAGTTCTGCCATCAGTGCAATGTAAGCTGGGCCGTCATTTACAGGATCACCAAGGTCTGGAGCAGCACCGCCACCACCAGGGAATTCCCAATCGATATCCACACCGTCGTAGAATTTCCATGTGTTAAGGAATTTCTTAACAGACGCTACAAAGGTGTCACGGTTGGCTTTAGTTGTGAAATCAAAGAACGGGTCAGACAGCGTCCAGCCACCAATCGATGGGATGATCTTCAAATCAGGATTACGCTGTTTGAGCGCCATCATCATTGCGTAGTTACCCTTGATCGGTGAGCTGTATTCGTGTCCCGCTTGAGGGAAGCTTTTCTGGAAAGCCGCCCAAGGGTCATGAATCACCACTTCGTAATCGTTAACACCCTGACAAGCTGTCATGAGTGCGTTGTAGCTGTTACCGCCTACTGATTTAACTGATTCGTTCGGACCACAAATTGGGATGAAGCCATAAAGGATATGGGTTAAGTTGTCAGCGGGTAGGTTATCAACGGTGTAATCACGGCCGTAAATACCCCACTCTACAAAGTAAGTACCGACTACCGTATTTGGATCTGTGTTGTATGACTTGTTGTTCGGATCCACATTCATCGCAAGTGGCGCTAAGTGTGAGCCATCTGTATCAGCGATCGTGATTTGAGCAGGTGCGCTCTTGCTACAACCTGTTTCATCACACGCTTCGATTTCCATCTCAAATAAGCCGCCTTGGCCGTATTCGAAAGAAGCTGTGGTTTGGCTGCCAGTGATTGGGCCGGTGGCCACTTTAACGCCATCAAAGTAGATGTTGTACGTGTTTCCTGACGTTCCGCTCCATTGGTTGAACTTAACGTCGACCTTCGCTTGGTCGTGATATTTCACCATCTGGTTGTAGCCAGAGGTGGTTTCCATCGCGAGTTCAATTTTAGAAAATTGCAGGTTGTTGGAACCGTACATGTCGATGCTAGGTGCTGTTGGAGCAGCTAATGCTGTACCAGATAGCGCTAGAGCAATGCTTGCAGCACAGGTATTTATACGAATCATACTATTTCTCTCATTCCTTGAAGATTACGAGAACCCAATGGCCCCATAAACGGCTCCAATCAGTTTTGAAGGAGCTTCCCAGTCAGTATTCGAGAGAGTTTTAATTTCATAACTGAAAATAAATCCGTTTTCGATGGACAACTAAAAAATTGTATCTTGTTACAATTCTGTTGCTTAATGAATGAGAGGCTGAGTCCATGTTTTATAAAATAAAACATCCTTCAGTAGGAAAATCTCACAAGTGAAAATTCACGACATGAAGTTATGAAAAGGTGCGACAAACTATAAGAAAATACTGTGGATTGAAGCTGAATCACAAAGTGAAGTATGTTGAGCGAGCGGGGTCGATCGACGGGTAAACTTGAAGACGAATGCTTATGGCAGTATGGATAAGAGGGTTATCTTTTGAATTGCTCAGCTAAGGAAGCGCGTCGTTGTTGCATGACACTATGGGTATCACCAGTCGCAGTATCTTCGTAGCCTTCTTTAATAAATTGCTGAGATGGTACGCTTGGCTCTAATCGCTTTAAGCGAGGCGAATCGTAAGTACCACTGATGGTGTAAACGGTGGTTCCAGAGCCAGTGTTGATCGTGACGATCTTCCCGTCAAAATCGAATGAGGTAGTGATAAGACGATGATTCATCATCACACCGTTTTCTGAAAGTGTCAGGATGTCGGTGTTGTAAGGTGGCGCCGCAATCTCTATCCATGTGCCATAGACGTTGCTTGGGCTGACAGATTGCTGGTGGGCTTGGTAAGCAAAATAGCCGGCGGTGAGGGCAACCATAAAGCCAGCTAATAGGAAGCCGTAGAGTAACGAGTTGGCAAATAGATCTCTGCTTTTAGTCGGCTTTTTTGCCATTATCTCTTCATTTTTCGACTGATATTGTTTTAGATTCTATTAATTAAAACCTTAGTTTGCAAAAATTGTTCTAAGAGTTAGAAGCAGGATCGAATGTTCTAATAAATGTGGTTGCGTTAGTGGTTTTTAGCCTTGCTCCTCAGTATTTACGCTATCAATGAAAGCGAACTCCAGAAATGCTTAAGCTATGCGTATTTATTTCTTGTAGGAAAGTCTCGAATTGGTTAAAACAATTATCACCTAAATTTACGCATAGGCTTACTCGGTGAGCTCAATAATTGCAATTTGAAGATAACAAGGAAGTACAATGATTAAAGAAAACACATACTTTGAAGGTGGCGTTAAGTCGTTAGCGTTTAACCAGTCTGGTGCTGATGTGAGTGTTGGTGTAATGGCGGCTGGTGAGTACACTTTTGGTACTGCGGCTCCAGAAAAGATGACCGTTGTTAAAGGTGCTTTGATTGTAAAGCGTGTTGGCGATGATGATTGGACGACATACCAATCTGGTGAGTCTTTTGACGTTGCGGGTGACTCTTCATTCGACCTACAGGTAAAAGAAGCGACAGCTTACCTATGTGAGTATTTGTAATCAGATCTAAATTTGTTCAATCAGGGCATCGTTTGTCTCTGATTGAATAGAAAAAAACCACGCTCTAGGAGCGTGGTTAAATAAGTGATAGTAACCGGCAGTGGATAGTGTCACTTGTTTTTGTAGTCATCAAATGGATGACCAAATCGTTGTTCGTTGCAAAATCTCTTCAACCTTCAAAGCTCAAAGCCAAGACATCAGTAAGTCTCAAACACACCGTTGTTGTAGTCTTGAATTGTCTGTTCAATCTCTTCCATCGAGTTCATGACAAACGGACCATAGTGCACGACAGGTTCATTAATCGGCTGACCAGAAAAAATCAGTACACCTGAATCTTCTAGGCTTTCTAAAGACAACAATTCAGCTTTGGTGAGCAGGGCAAGTTGACTTTGGTTGATGACTTTGTCGCCGATCTTAATACTGCCTCGGTACACATAAGTCATGGCATTGTGATTAACATTAGTCCCTAACGTGACTTTTTGCCCAGAATGAGAGCGCCAATCCGCAACGCTTAATGGCACACCTGTTTTCTGTAATGGACCCTGCGCTCGTAAAGCCTCTGAATCCTTGTCAGTTTGGTTGTGCAGTTCAAACCCTCCGGCAATCACTCTTAACAAACCACTTTGTTCACTTTGATGCTCCGCGATGCTTTCACTTTGGAAATCGTGATACTGAGCTGGCTGCATTTTGTGTGTCGCAGGTTGGTTTATCCAAATCTGAAAACCATGCAGCGCACCTTCTTCCATCATTGGCATTTCGCTGTGAATGACACCACGGCCTGCGGCCATCCATTGAGCGCCACCGCTGCGTAGCTCTCCAACATTCCCCATATGGTCTTTGTGTTGGAAGTGACCTTGGAGCATGTAAGTGAGCGTTTCTATCCCACGGTGAGGATGTGGAGGAAAGCCGCCAACATAGTCTTTGCTTTCATCCGACTTCAGTTCATCAATCATTAAAAATGGAGAGAAACGTGCGTTATTAAAACCTGCGAGTCGTTGGATTTTGACGCCATCACCATCTGAGGTGGCATGTGCTGTAATCACATGATCTACTGCTCTTACATTCGTCATTTTGAAACCCTCATAAACTTGAATAGCTGTAGTTTATGTAATTTGATTTAAAAAGAAGATGGCACAGCGTTGAGTGACTTATTCGAAAATCTTGAACAGGTAACAATATGAAATTATGTCTATACTCAATAGAGAGTATATCGCCAAGGAGGCCGCTATGGCAGTTCAGCAAAAACATGGCGAAAGGCATGGTCGGATAGGTTTTGATAACGACTTTACAACGGAGCAAAGCCAGCGCTTTACAGAGGTTGCAAACAGCGCAGTTAAACGCCGCGTGAAAAAACGTGAGATAGAAGCGCCGTTTATTCAGTCAGCTAAGCAAGCCGCTTTTAAAACCGTGGTGAGGCGACCTAAAGGGAATAACCTAAACCGAACACGTCAAGTCATATGGATTATTATGATCGGGTTAGTGAGTCTTTGGCTTATGTACCTTGCAGGTTAGCAGCGCCGCTCCGTTATAGGAATGGCTAGCGTTGGCGCGTTTTTAATAGCGTAACATTGTTCCCTTCGATCTTCGCTTCAAAGCAATCTTCAAGTTCAGATGAATCCGGTGCTGAGCTAACAAGGCTCGTTGGTAGTTCTTCTATCAGGGTCGATACTGGGTTGTCGTGATAATAAGCATATCGGTTTTTTCCTGAATGCTTGGCAACATACATCGCTTTATCAGCACATCTCGTCAGCTCATGTAATTCTTGGGCATCTTGCGGATACAAAGCAACCCCAACACTTAACGTCAATTCCTTGATTCTCTCGTTTGTTTGGCAGCCGCTTTCGAACAGCCCGCAGATCCTATCTAGAATGCCGTCTAGATCTTTACGAGTTGGCACATCGTAGAGCATCAGAACAAACTCGTCTCCAGCAAAGCGCGCGATGGAATAATCGTATTCATGGCTTTTTCTGTCTCTGGTTCGAATGTTGTTGCTCAAGCGATTGGCAAAATGCTGTAAGACACTGTCTCCCACATCGTGCCCGTAGCTGTCGTTAATGCCTTTAAAGTCATCTATATCCAAAAAGACCAATGCCGTAAGTGATCGCTCACTATCCACGGTGGCTAGTTTTTCTGTCGCCCAGCGTTCAAAGCTCCAACGGTTTGCCAAGCCGGTTAACTGATCTCTGTAAGCGAGATCTTCAATGCCTTCTTTATACAGGCGTTGAATATAACTGACGGCTTTTGTGTAGTAATAGGCGGATGTGTGGCACACCAAGCTCATGGTAAATAAGCTAAGGAAAAATCTGTGTGTGCTGTTAAATGGTAAAGAAAAATTGTTGGGCATTGCTGTAATCAAGGTGCTGATGAACAGGCAAAACGAGGTGCTGAAGATTATGCCAATTCTGAAATCATTAATGAAAATGACCGCGGCCAGAATTGGGTAGAGCCAGAGGATGCGATCTGGGATGGCGTGACTGTACAAGAATAGGATGACGCCCTGAACTAGAAGAACACCACTCAGAATCAATTCGGAATACTCAGGATTGATGACTTTTCTTACATATAAAGCGTTAGAAATGGCAATGATGGCGAAGCACAATTCGAATATTGACAGCGTGTAATGCTCGCCTTCGAAGTAAGCCCAAGTATAGAAAATGAATAACGCAGCGGCAGTCAGTGAAAAGGAGTGGACAATTTTTTGCTTGCGGGTGGATCGTATGTCCGCCATTTCTTCTAGGTGCCTGCCGACGAGCCTTTTCATGTGATCTGTGCCAAAGTTTTTGATAATGGTGTTAATAGTAGATTAAATAACAAGCTATGCAGAGGCTTAGATGTCTATTTAGTGTGACTACTATCAAGGTTTCATATGAAAGGCTGTTCAATCAATTCCAAATAGTGATGTATATCACCGATGGTGCTGGTCATCTCTAGAAGATTAGATTTAAGCATCAAACTTGTAACCGTTGTTTGATGTTTATCTACTTGCTTTCCAGAGAGTTACTCCACATAGTTTGTAAACGACCAAAATTAAGAAAGGCTCATTATGTTAATTACCTTTAGTTGTAAAGCTCATGCTAGTGTCACGATGTTTGGTGAAGTCGGCCTCCAGTTCATCAAGATGCTTGGGCATAGCGGCTCCATCCCAGGTGCTATGGATGCTTCAGAGGTTCCTCAAGCTCTGGATAATCTACGTGCTGCTATTGCAGCAGAGCAGAGCAAGTCCGTAGAGCATGAAAATACTGATGACGACAATGAAGAAGAGGTGGTTGAAGCGCCTGTTAATATCGGTAGTCGAGCGTTCCCACTGGTTGAATTATTAAAAGCTGCCATCAAAGATGAATGTGAAGTAATGTGGGAAGACGGTAGCGGCAAGCGACTGTAGTACGATTCACGCGAAACGTAACAAGCCTATTGAATCTATTTTAATCAGAATGAATGCTGAACCAGTATCGGACACACCATGACCATGGAGTTTTATGGTGATGAACCGATACTGGTGTTTTTTTAGTGAAGTAATCCACTCGTTTCTGTTTATTTACAAGGTTCGTCAGCCCTGAAATGAGTGACTTTTGTTATCGTAATATCAATCCATAACAGACCGTAAACAAAGTGATGCTGTTCACGCTTTCTTGACTCCCAATTCTGAACTAAGAATTTTTCCTAGTTATTCTAAGACCCTCTCTCATGCGGTCGATTTTTAGACTCCTTATTATTTCACGGTCAACTAACAAACAATGTATGGCCGCAATTATGCCGTGCAGACCTCACAAAAAATAAGAGAGTTCACAATGTTAAAGTTCCTAGATCAGGTTCGAAAACCGACGCTAGATCTTCCGGTCGAAACTAGAAGAAAAATGTGGTTTAAACCATTCCTACAATCTTACCTCGTCGTGTTCATTGGTTATCTAACCATGTATTTGATCCGTAAGAACTTCAATGTCGCGCAAAACGACATGATTTCTACTTATGGATTATCGATGACGGATCTAGGTCTTATCGGTCTGGGTTTCTCTATCACTTACGGTATCGGTAAAACCGTCGTTTCCTATTATGCCGATGGTAAAAACACCAAGCAGTTCCTGCCATTCATGCTTGTCCTTTCTGGTATCGCTATGTTGGGCTTCAGCTTCAGTATGGGCGGTGGCAGTGCTAGCTTATTCTTGATGGTTGCCTTCTATGCGTTGAGTGGTTTCTTCCAAAGTACCGGCGGTCCTTCAAGCTACTCGACCATCACTAAATGGACGCCTCGTAACAAGCGTGGTTCTTATTTAGGCCTTTGGAATATGTCGCACAACGTGGGTGGCGCAGGTGCCGCTGGTGTTGCTCTGTTCGGTGCTAACTACCTTTTTGATGGCAACGTGATCGGTATGTTCGTGTTCCCATCAATCATTGCGATTGTGGTTGGCTTTATTGGTATGCGCTTTGGTAATGACTCTCCAGAAGCCTATGGTCTAGGTACGGTTGAAGAGTTGTTTGATGAAGAAGTCAGCGAAGAAGATACGGCTGCTGAAGAAAATCAAATGACTAAGAAAGAGATCTTTGTTGAATACATCCTGAAAAACAAAGTGATCTGGTTGCTCTGCTTCGCGAATATCTTCTTATACATTGTTCGTATCGGTATCGATCAATGGTCTACCGTTTATGCGTATCAAGAGCTAGGTCTATCAAAAGAAACCGCGATTTCAGGCTTCACTCTGTTTGAGGTTGGTGCACTGGTCGGTACGTTAATGTGGGGTTATCTGTCAGACCTTGCGAACGGACGCCGTGCTTTGGTTGCTTGTGTATCGCTTGGCCTGATTATCGTTTCGCTAGAGTTCTACCAGCATGCAACCAGTGAGTTCATGTACCTAGCATCACTGTTTGTGCTTGGTTTCCTAGTATTTGGTCCTCAGTTGCTGATTGGTGTTGCTGCAGTAGGTTTCGTGCCTAAGAAAGCAATCAGCGTTGCGGATGGCGTGAAAGGTACATTTGCTTACTTAATTGGTGACAGCTTTGCCAAACTTGGCCTAGGTATGATTGCAGACGGCACACCTATTTTTGGCTTAACGGGTTGGAAAGGCACGTTCGCAGCGCTTGATACGTCAGCTGCCATTTGTATCGTGTTACTGCTATTCGTTGCGGTTGCGGAAGAGAAGAAGATTCGCCACGCTAAGAAAATACACTTAGCGTCTCAAAACGCGTAGCGAGTCTCACGTGCTTTATTGGTTTAAAGCACGTGAGATCATACCAATCGTTAGTTCGATTCAGTATCATCTTTATTAATAAACTTAATTTTAGATAGCTCCTGTTGGGGCTATTTTTCTTTCTTACTCTTAATTTTGGTTAATATCATGATTAATGTTGCGCTTGTTGATGACCACGTCATTGTTCGATCTGGCTTTGCTCAATTACTCAGTCTTGAAGCTGATATTACGGTCGTGGGGGAATTCAACTCTGCGGCAGAAGCGCGCCTAGGATTGCCAAGTTGTCACCCTGATGTCGTGATCTTAGATATCTCAATGCAAGACGAAAGTGGCCTGAGCTTATTGGAAGAGATTCCATCTGGCATTGCCAGCATAATGTTGAGCGTTCATGACTCTCCGGCGATGGTTGAGAAGTCATTAGAGTTAGGAGCCAAAGGTTATCTCAGCAAGCGCTGTAGCCCTGATGAGTTAATTCAAGCCGTACACACGAGCGCAAATGGTGGTTGTTACCTTACGCCAGATATCGCAATAAAGCTTGCGACACCACTAAAGAATAAGGCCTCTTTAAATCAGTTAACCCGCAGAGAAAGCGAAGTGTGCCAATTATTGGCGACAGGGCTCGATGTAAAGTCTATTGCTGTCGAGTTAGGGGTTAGCCATAAAACGGTACATGTGCACCGTGCCAATGCCATGGACAAACTTAATGTTAAAAACAACGTTGAGCTAGCCAAACTATTCACTCAAGAACAGTACTAATGCGCTCTTACCTAGCCACCTCCTTGTGCGGGGTTTTTATGGCGGGTTGCGCATGGTTTTGTTTGTGGGTTATCGCTTTCTATTTTATTAATGACCCTGAGTTAGCCATTCTGCTTTTCCCATTCTCGCTTCGATTGGGAATGACGCTGCACACTCGCACACAATATTGGCCTGCCATTTACGTTGCAGAGTGGGGGCTCGCGATCGCTTTGGCTCTATTACTGGATGAACCCCAATGGTTAACCGTTTTAATCGCCAGCGGATTAAGCATTCCAGCTACTCTATTTGCCAAACGGTATTACTACGGTGACCAAAATCGGCACTTATTGGTCATGGCCAGCATTATAATGGTGACCTCACTGATCAATGTTGCTGTCGTCGGTTCTCATGTGCCTGCAACTTATATGGTGTGGTTGGTGAGCATCACAGGCGGGTTAATGCTCGTCCCAATGTGCTATCTAGTTTGGAACTATCTATTTCAAAATAAGTGGGCACCGTTGAGCTCTTACTTAATTCACAATGCTGTTGAGTTTAAAATTCGTCATATTGCCTTATACAGCGTGTTGCTGGTGGCCAGTATATTGATACAGACTAGCCTGCCAGATGAACTCAGACGCTTCGCCCCATTCTGTATGGCTATCCCTATTATCCTGCTCGCCGTTCGTTACGGATGGCAGGGCGCATTACTGGCGACTCTATTAAACAGCGTCGCGCTGATTGCAGCTCACAGCGGAACGTCCAAACTCGAAATTACTGATTTACTCTTATCTCTTTCTGCTCAAACCATCACTGGCATATTGCTGGGTCTTGCGGTTCAAAAGCAAAAAGATCTCAATTCGAAATTGCGCAGTGAGCTCTCCAGAAATCAAAATCTTTCACGTCAGTTAATCACGGCTGAAGAATCGGTTCGTCGTGACATTGCTCGTGAGCTACACGATGAAATCGGTCAGAACATCACGGCGATTCGCACTCAAGCAAACATTATTAAGCGTATCGATGCGGCTGAGATGAGCGTTCGCTGTGCGGGGACGATTGAGTCATTGTCTTTGAATGTTTATGACACCACCAAACGCCTACTTACAAAACTAAGACCTAAGATGTTGGACGATCTTGACCTAAAAGATTCCGTGGAACAGCTTATTCGAGAGATGGAGTTTTCGGATCACGGCGTTGATATCCAGTTAAATTGGCAAGGTGATTACTCGTGTTTGAGTGACACGCTCAAGGTCACTATCTTCAGGCTGTGCCAAGAATCTCTAAACAATGCCTCTAAATACGCCAACGCGAGCGAAATCAGAATTGAACTGATTCTAGATGATCAGGCTTATCTTCGGATCTCAGACAATGGCGTTGGTTTTACAGCGCAAGACCTTCTCAAAGGAATGGGGGTTCGTGGTATGCAAGAGCGTGTTCAGGCGCTCGGCGGCAAGATGACAATCAACGCTAATGGCTCATCTTCGGGTACCAATATCAGCGTTACATTACCTAAAGTGTGAGAACGAATATGTTTGGATTTCTGCGCTCAACAATGTCAAAGAGTGATGCTCTAACTGATGATGAGGTCAATCAGAGTTATCGCTACTGGCGCCTCCACATCATGATAGGTATGTATGTCGGCTATGCAGGTTTTTACTTCACTCGTAAAACCTTTAATTATGCCGCGCCAGCCATGATCACCGACCTTGGTTTGGATAAAGGCGATATCGGCTTAATTGGCACGCTCTTTTATCTTTCTTATGGCTTATCGAAATTTATATCAGGCACGATATCGGATCGGTCAAACCCGCGTTACTTCATGGGGCTCGGCCTAATCGCGACAGGTTTGATCAATATCGCGTTTGGTTTTTCTAGTTCGTTGGCGGCTTTTATCTCGCTTTGGGTGCTTAATGCATGGTTCCAAGGTTGGGGCTGGCCATCGTGTTCCAAGTTATTGACGACTTGGTATTCTCGTTCCGAAAGAGGCTTTCGCTGGGCTATATGGAATACAGCACACAACGTTGGTGGGGCGCTAATTCCTATTCTCGTGGGTTATCTAACGCTGCAATTCAGTTGGCGGGCTGGGTTTATCTGGCCGGGTGTGATTGGTGTATTTATCGGTCTTATCGTTTGCTGGCGCTTACGTGACAAGCCCACCACCATGGGACTCCCGACGGTAGGGAAGTGGCGCAGTGACCATCTAGAGTTGGCGCAAGAGAACCATGGACAAGGGTTAAGCTATCGAGAAATATTGAAAACCTATGTGTTCAGCAATAAGTACATTTGGTTGCTCGCCTTTAGCTATGTGCTGGTTTACATCGTAAGAACGGCGGTTAACGACTGGGGTAACTTATACTTAACCGAAGAACACAATTACAGTTTGATAAACGCCAACGCTGCCTTGTCTCTGTTTGAGATTGGCGGTTTCGTTGGTTCACTTGTTGCTGGGTGGGGCTCGGATAGGCTGTTTGGTGGCAACCGCGGTCCAATGAACATCTTGTTTGCCATCGGCATATTTCTTTCAGTTTCAGCATTGTGGTTGATGCCTTTAACCAACTTTGTGTTTCAAGCGGCTGGGCTGTTTTGTGTAGGCTTTTTTGTTTTTGGTCCTCAAATGCTTATTGGCATGGCGGCGGCAGAATGCTCGCACAAAGACTCTGCTGGGGCGGCGACAGGTTTTGTTGGCTTGTTTGCTTACATGGGTGCAGCACTTTCTGGTTACCCATTAGCGCTCGTTCTAGAAACTTATGGCTGGAGTGGATTCTTCATTACCATCTCGACTTGTGCGGCCGTTATTGGCTTGCTGCTACTGCCTTTCCTACAAGCTCAATCACCTCAGAAAAGTGCAGAGGCTCGCTCTGGCTTTTAAGGGGCCTTCTCGATAACAAGATAGTCGCTGGTGCTTGTATTCAGATGTTTGTATCGCTGCTGTAACCAGTGCGATACAAGCCGCTATCTTATTTTCGGCGCTTTCTATACGTGATATTTAAATGTGACCCTTTTCACGCTTTTCATCGTTCTCACCTGTTTCTAAGAATTTTTCCTATTGCGTCTAAGACCACATCTCATGTGGGTTTTAGCCGCACTCTGTAGTCTTTCTAATTATTTACGTTATTAGAAATCAGCTCTCTGAATTGTGTTCAAAGGGCTCACTACGGAAAACGCCATGTCACTCAGCCACTTCTCAGAACACTCATTTTTCCCAATGGAAAACACCATCCAAAATTATGCATGGGGGAGCATTTCTTCGATACGTGAACTGTTTGGCTTTCAGAATGAGTCACAAGAGCCGCAAGCGGAAGTTTGGATGGGAGCGCATCCAAAAGGTTGCTCAATGGTTAAGCTTGACCAGCACTTGGTGCCTCTCTCTGAGCTGATTAACAAGAATAAACCGGCCTATCTATCAAGCGATATTGCGCAGGAGTTTGGTGAGCTACCATTCTTATTTAAGATCTTAGCGGCAGAAAAGGCGCTGTCGGTTCAGGTGCACCCAAACAAGCGACAAGCTGAAATTGGCTTTGCGAGAGAAGAGCAAGCAAGAATCCCTCTAACCGCAGGGCATCGTAACTATAAAGACTCAAACCACAAGCCTGAATTGGTTTACGCGATCACTGAATATCAAGCAATGAATGGCTTTCGAGAATTCGATGAAATATTAGGGTTGTTCAGAAAGTTGAATTCGAGCGAGCTGGCTGGTTTAGTTGAAGAATTTTGCAACAACCTTGATTCTCTAGGCTTAGAAGCATTTTTCCGTGAGCTGTTAACTCTAGATGACCAACGTAAACATCAAGCATTAGAGCAACTTCTGACTTACGCAGAGTCTCATCAAGACCAAGCTGAGTTTGCTTTGGTTACTGAGCTTAGCCATCAGTACCCGAACGATATCGGTCTGTTTTGTGTTCTTCTGCTTAACTTGATCACACTAAAGCCGGGTGAAGCGATGTATTTGAATGCGAACACTCCGCACGCTTACATCAAGGGGACCGGGCTCGAGATCATGGCAAATTCAGACAATGTGCTGCGAGCTGGCTTAACGCCAAAACACATTGATGTCGCTGAGTTGGTTGCCTGCACAGAGTTTACACCAATCCCGTTCGAACGCTTGTTGTTAGCACCTTCAAAGTTAGGTCAATGTGATCGCTATGATATCCCAGTTAGTGACTTTGATTTCAATATTTTTCATCGCCCAAAGCAAGAAGAAGTGATCACAAGCGGTGCTGAAATTTTGATGGCAATAGATGATGATTTAACGTTAATGAGTCAGAAAGGTGAACACCTAACACTCACCAAAGGGCAATCGGTATTTATCCCAGCTTATATTGGTCATTATGTACTGAGCAGTAATGGGCGAGTGGCTAGGGCGTTTAATTAGAGATGGTGTTTGTGGTATAGATTGAGCTCCATCCCCACAAAATCATCATCTCCTTCATCAACAACGTGATAGCCAAGCGATTGATAAAAGTTAATAGCACGAGCATTACTTTTAAAACTCGATAGAGTGACTTGACTAAGTTGCTCTGCCATAGCTTTTTTATGTATGAGAGTCATGACTTGCTTGCCAAGCGAACGACCTTGGTACTGGGGGGAAATGATCAGCAAATGAATATGGTATGCGTTGTCATAAGGTTTAAAGCAGGCGAGCCCCACTCTTTTATTTTCGCGATATACCCAATGAAACCAAGATGGATGGTATTCGTTTAAAAGTCGTTGACGTTGAAAGTCGTCATCCCAGCCGAAAACGCTATCTACGTGTATGAAGATACCTTGTTTAACACACGCAAACAGTTCATCGAATTCAGAATTTGAAGCGAGTTGGAGTTGTATGTTCTCTTCTTTCATTGCCACTTTTACCGCTTCCTTATCAAACGCCTTTGAATAAGCAAACAGTAACATAATTGAAGAAGCCGAATTAGCTTAGATTTGCGAAGTGATGAAACCAAAAAGCCATGCGTGATGCATGGCTAAGAATAAAGTCTTGGATTGATTTTTCTATACGATCTTAAGCGCGTGATGGCGCGTGAGCTGTTTGTGTAGCGAGTCTTTTAGCTCCATGCGTTCTACTTTGAGGTTGTGCATGCTGTCGTCATCGATAGGGCTGCCAGAGATTTCTAGCTGACGGATGTCGTAGTCGAGTTGGTGGTATTTCTGCATGTCTGCTTTGAATTTTTCGTCGTCGTGGTTGAGCTGAACAATGTCTAATTTAAGATCTGGGAAATCTAAGATAAAGGCATGGTTTTCATTGAGCATTGGCACTTCCTCTCTAGTCGAATTATTAACAGTATAGAAGTAATTTTTCGAAAGAAATGTGGTTCAAAACACAAAGCCGTAAAGCGATCAAAAAAGGGCGTAAACTCGTAGGATTATCCTCGAACTTGCGCCCTTTTGTATGTATATAGCTAACTATTTATAGCTAACTATTTATAGTTATATGTTTAGAACTATAAGAGTTTAAAGCAGAAAGTTTACTTTGCTTTCTTACCAGAGCGTTGCTGCTCTTTGTGTGCAAGCTTCTCTTTTTTGCGTTGCTCGATAAGGTGAGCAGCTTCGCCGCCTACGTGGGTTTCGCCACGAGCATTCGACAGTTGAACTTGCTTTTCACGTTCACGGAAACGGGCTTTCTGCTCGTCGCTGTGCTTATCAATACACTTAGGGCAGCTTACGCCTTTCTCGAAGTGTTTAGAGGCTTTGTCTTCGTCAGTGATTGGCAGGCGACACGCGTTACACACATCGTAACCGCTCTTTTCTAGCTGGTGGTTTACTGCAACACGACCATCAAATACGTAGCAGTCGCCTTCCCACATGCTCTCTTCTTCTGGTACTTCCTCTAGGTACTTAAGAATGCCGCCTTCAAGGTGGTAAACCTCATCAAAGCCTTGCTCTTTCATGTAGGCTGTTGATTTTTCGCAACGAATACCGCCAGTACAGAACATCGCGACTTTCTTGTGTTTCTTAGGATCAAGGTTGTCTTCAACGTACTGAGGGAACTCACGGAAGGTTTCTGTGTTTGGGTTTACGGCATTTTTGAAGGTGCCGATGTCCACTTCGTAGTCGTTACGAGTATCAACCAGAATCACATCAGGATCAGAGATCAATGCGTTCCACTCGTTTGGTTTCACGTAAGTGCCAACAACATGGCGTGGGTCGATGCCCTCAATGCCCATGGTTACGATCTCTTTCTTAAGCTTAACCTTGGTGCGGTTGAATGGTTGTTCTTCGTTGAACGACTCTTTGTAAACAACATCAGCCAAACGAGAATCTTGTTTGAACCATTGAAGAAGAGCGTCGATAGATTCGCGCTTACCTGCAACGGTGCCGTTGATACCTTCACTCGCAAGTAGCAAAGTACCGCGGATTTGGTTGGCTTCTAACACGTCAGTGAGTGGCTGGCGAATTTCTTGGTAATCATCAAGTGCTACGAATTTATACAGAGCACATACAACATATTGAGACATGGTTTTTCCTTTCTGCGAGCTGGAACGTAAATCCAGAGCGGTTGCCTTTTATGATACATACTGAGTTTGATTTACTCAGGTTTGCCCATATTGGCTTATTAAAATCCGCCGCAGTATAACCAAGCCAAGGAAGGACAAAAACCAACCAAAAGTAGGGCTATTTAGCATTGTTACTAGTGTGGCTTTTGGACTAAGAAATGCAATGAAACCGTTTTATCTGGTTCGAATTACAACACGTATTCCCAAACCAAAAAGGCCCTGCTGTAAAAATACATCAGGGCCTTGGTATTGAATCTGTCTGACTTAATCAGCGATTACGCTTGGTTAAGTACTTCCGCTAAGCGTTTCACCGCTTCTGTTAATTCTTCTGGGTTGGCGTTAGTGAAGTTTAAGCGCAGTGCGGCTTTTGCTTCATCGGCCTTTGGATAAAATACTGGGCTTGGTACAACCGCCACACCATTCGATAGCAAAGTCTTAGCTAATTCGAAGGTATCGCACTCTGGGATTTCTACCCAAATGAACATCCCGCCATCGACGGCTTTTAACACGCAATCTGCAGGCAGTTGTTTCTCTAGCTCTGAGAACAGCACTTCATAACGAGACTTGTACAGGGTGCGAATGTTCTCCATGTGTACGCCAAAGTCTTCATGTTTTAGAAGACCAACAAGCAGTGCTTGCATGGGTACACTTGAGTGTAAGTCAGCGCCTTGCTTCACTTTGATCAGTGGTTCAAGGTAGCTGCGTTTACCTGTTACCGCGCCAATACGTAGACCTGGCGATGCAATCTTAGAGAATGAACGAAGAACGATAGAGTTATCAGGGCAGAACGAAGAAACCAACGGCAGTTCTGTACCTGTGAAACGCAGCTCACGATATGGTGCATCTTCAATGAATGCCACGTTGTATTTGATACACAGCTCAGCGACTTTTTGACGAGTTTCTGTTGCCCAGCATACGCCGGTTGGGTTGTGGAAATCAGGCACGGCATAGAACATCTTCGGTGATTGCTGTGCAAAGCACGTTTCCAGTTCATCTAGGTTCGGGCCAAATTCAGTTTGAGACACGGTCGCAATGTTTGCTTGAACTAGGCCAAACACCTGCATCGCACCTAAGTAGCTTGGCGCTTCCATCACAACCACATCACCTGGGTCGACATACGCACGCGCAATCAAATCCAAACCTTGCTGAGAGCCAGTACAAATCATTGCCGTGTGTGATTCTGGCAATTGGTAGCTTTGTGTTAGGTGGTCAAGCAACGGGCCGTAACCGGTAGTAGAACCGTATTGGAAAACTTCAGGCATGTTCGCTAGGTTTTCTAGCGTTGGCTTCATTAAATCGATAGGGAATGTTTTCTCGTCCGGTAAACCACCGGCCAATGAGATGACATTTGGATCACTTGCGGCTGCGAGGATCTCCCGAATGTATGAAGATTGAATCTGTTGTAATGACTGTGCGATTTCCATGTGTTGTGTCTCGTCGTTTATCGTTTTTATTCTATCGCTTGATATTACACGGCAATTGTAAAAACTAGCGTGTCCGTTTATGCTCTTAAACATGTCCATTTATGCTATTTAAACGATGTCACGTCAACACATATCGCGAATCAATGATGTCCTGTTCCATATTCACCAAGACATCAGTCAGCCTTTGTCTGCCAAAGAGTTATCTGAGATAGCGGCCTATTCAGAACAGCACTTTCATCGCACCTTCAAAAGTGTGGTCGGGGAATCGTTGCATCAATACATCCGACGAACTCGAATGGAGTATGCAGCCAACCAATTGATGTTTGATACCAGTTCGTCTGTGGTTGAGATCGCCCATAAATGTGGCTTTAGTTCTGTGTCTTCGTTTAGTCGAGCATTTAAAGCGACCTTTAATATGTCGCCCGGAGAATGGCGTAAACACGATTTACAAGTAGCAGAAAAACCCTATTTAAAAGCTCCCGAAGTGGCGGCGGGCTATTTGAATGTTGCGCAGCGAGTGTTACCTGAACCTAAGATTATTGAAGTGCCTGAACGGATGGCGGCCTATGTTCGACATACGGGATATAATCGATCCATTCGCAATGCGTGGTTGATATTGAAAGCGTGGGCGAATTCGGAACAGCGTGATTTCTCGAGCCAATTTGGTTTGCATCACTCAAACCCTGCTTGGGTTGAGATGGATCAGTGCCGCTATGTGGCGTGTATCGCGATTGATGAACCGATTAAGTATCGCAGTGTCGTGAACCAGATGGTGATTCCCAGTGGTTTGCATGCCGTGTTTCGACTGAATGGTCGCTATGGTGAGCTGCTACCACAGATCAGTATGGTGTTAGAAAAGTGGCTACCCACATCTGGTTTCAAACAGCGCTCGACTCCTGCGTATGTGCATTATCATCAGAATCACTTCCTTAATAGTGATGAAATATTCGAGCTCGATTTCTACCTTCCCGTGAGCTTTTACTGAGCCTTTACTAGGTTAACCATTGAGTTGGCTCAGTAATTGGTTTTGTTGTGTTTTGTCGAGCGTGATTTTACTCATTTGTTGTGGCTAATTTGCTCGCTCAATGACAGACAGGCCTCTTATGTTGATGGTGCGATAGGAGAGAAGCTTGTTGATAAACGACTCTAAGTAAATGATGACAACGTACGGATTAAACGATAGCATCCTGCTCTAATTGCAAATAGTTCTTAATATCACTCAATAGAATATGACCATTACCCACAAAGATTATCTGAAAATCGCTTTCCCTTTCATCATCTCAACGGTGACACAACCTCTGTTAGGTGCTGTGGATACCGCTGTTATTGGCCAACTTGGTATTGCTGAATTGATTGGTGGCGTAGCGATCGGCACCATCATTATGAACACCATGTATTGGTTGTTTGGTTTTTTCCGTGTCAGTACCACGGGCCAAAGTGCGATGGCACTGGGTAAGGGAAACCGCACTGATTTGGCGGGTAGCTTGATGCGTCCGTTTGTGCTGTCTGGTTTAGTGGGTTTGATCTTTATCTTGATACAACCACTCATCTGGCAAGGCGCAATGTGGGTGATAGAGCCTGAAGCCAATGTAGCCGAGCACGCGCATATCTACTTCAGTATTTTGATTTATGGCGCGCCTTTCGTGTTGCTTAACTACACCATTATTGGTTGGTTAATGGGACAGGCGAAAGCCAAAGACGTTCTTTATACACAAGTGTTTGGTAATGTGTTGAACATTGTCTTGGATGCGGTGTTTGTACTTTATTTCGATTTGGGTGTCGCAGGTGTGGCTTACGCAAGTTTGATTGCACAAGTTACCACCTTTGCGATTGGTGTGACCTTGGTGATGAAGACCAGCAATATCTCGGTCTCTGAGTTCCTGCAAGGCTCGAAGATGACCAAGAAAGACCTATCGACAATCATCTCTTCGAATACTGATCTATTGCTTCGCACCATTTGTATCTTGGTGTTCTTCAACATGATGGCGCGTACTGGCTCTAAACTGGGTACCGATGTTCTAGCGGCTAACGCGATCTTGATGCAGGTGACTTTCATAGTCAGTTACATGTTTGACGGCATTGCCAACGCATCAAGTGTATTTGCGGGTAAAGCGGTGGGACAGAAGAATCCTTCAATGTTGGATCGAGTATTAAGGCTTAACTTCCAATGGACGGCAGGTTTCATTGCTGCGCTGACGCTTTTAACCCTGATATTCAAAGACATGATTGTTTTCTTGTTTACCGATATTCCAGCGCTGGTTACCTTGTATCAAGAGATGGCCCCGTGGCTGATTGTGTTCCCGCTAGTGGCTGGCTTTGGCTTAACGGTTTACGGCATCTTTACCGGAACGGGAACCACGCGTCCGGTTAGAGACTCAAGCATCGTGACTTTGTTGGTATTCTTAGCGGTACAGTCATTCACCATCGATATTTGGGGCAATCATGGTTTGTGGCTTGCGTTTACTCTGTTCTATCTTGGGCGTATTGCGTTCCTGTATCCGTTCATCGCACAAGTTAAGCAGAAGTGTTACCCAGTCGAAGATACCGCTCATGGTGCCATTAACTAAGTAACCTAATCACCACCTGTAATATTTTATGAAAGCGCTTTACTATTTTTACACGATAAATTTAGTGAGTGCTTTTTTGTATCGGTAAAAATCACCTCGAAGGGTCAACACGCCCTAATGAAAATTGGTCAATCAAACAGCAAATAAAGTGCGATGCAGTTCAATGTTCTCTTTTCATCATGTCGGCTAAATGATAGAGTTGTTATGTTATAACATCTATATGTGAGTATCTGCGTGAACACCCCACTTTTGTCTGTTGACCACCTAACGATCAAAACCTCTTCGAGAACCCTTTTCCAAGATATCCACTTCGATGTTTATCGAGGTGAGCTGTTGGCGATCATGGGACCGTCAGGCATTGGTAAGTCGATGCTTTCACGTGCGATTGCGGGTTTTCTGCCAGAAACGGTCGAGGTTGAAGGTCATATTTCTCTGTCTGGTGAAGCGGTATGTGGTTTGCCTATGTTGCAAAGAACTGCCACACAGCGCCCCGCAGTTATCTTCCAAGATGCGCTTCAAGCTTTGAACCCTCTGGTTTCAATAGAAGGTCAACTCTGCCTTGCCTTGACGGGAACTCGCACTAAGCTTAAATCAAAAGAAAAAATTCAAATTACCGAGTTGCTGAATCAACTTGGTTTTCCTAATCCAGAAACCATCTTGCCGTTGTACCCGAGCCAAATTTCGGGTGGGCAACGCCAACGTGTGTGTATTGCGATTGGCTTGCTGAGTAACGCCGATATTATCATCGCCGATGAACCAACCAGTGCGTTAGATCCGGTGACAGAGCAAGAGATACTTAAGCTGATTCGACACAATGTTAAACAGCGTCAAATTGGTGGTTTACTCATCACCCATGACCTGCATAGCGCGTTGGCGTGTGACAAGCTGTTAGTCATCGATGATGGTGGTGTGGTGGCTTACGGTGCACCGAAACATGCACTTGAGTCGAGCTCTCACGCTTTCTGCTGTTCATTGAGAGACTTAATCGAATGAGCTCGACCTTATTACTAAACTCAGAAGCCTCGCCATTAATGCCAGTGACTGATTCAGAAACACAAACACCGATAGAGATTAAGTTCGACAATGTGAGTGTTCACTACTACTCCGTACCAAGTTGGTTGGGTGGTAAAGCGTTCAAAGCGCTACAGAACATTGACCTTAAGGTTGAAGACAAAAGCTTAGCGATTGTTGGGCGTTCTGGTGCGGGGAAATCAACGTTGATTGAACTGCTATTTGGCCTTAAAGCGCCAACCGTTGGTCAAATAAACTTGTTCGGTTATTCGCTCCCAATTCGCGATAGTAAAGCGCAAGCAACGGTGTGTCGCTTGATTCAATTGGTGCCTCAAGAGCCCCACACTAGCCTCAACCCTTACTATACCGTTCGACAGATCTTAGCCGAACCTCTAAGTAACTTAGATGTTTCGGGTAATCATGAAGCCATCATTGAAGAGGCGCTTTCAGACGTTGGATTGCCTGCCAGTTTGCTCTTACTGAAACCTAATCAGCTTTCTACAGGTCAAGCTCAACGTGTGGCTATTGCTCGGGCTCTTGTCGTTAGACCCGCAGTGCTGGTGGCCGATGAACCTACTGCCAGCCTTGACCCAGTGAATCGCCAAAGGTTGTTGGACTTGGTTAATTCATTAAAAAAGAAGCGCGATATGCGCCTTATTTTGGTTACTCACGATTTAGGTGCCGCAAAAGCCCTTTGTGAAGAAATACTGGTACTCGACCATGGTGAAATGGTGGAGCACGGACCGACCGATCAAGTGATGAGTAAACCTGCTCATCCTGCGACTCAGATGCTGATCGAGTCTCAGCCTCTTTCGAAATCTACTTGTTAAACACAACCTTATTTATTAAAAAAATACAGCTACAGAGAAAAAATAATTATGCGTTTTAATTCAATCAAACTGGCTTGCACGCTTGCGTTGGCTCTGCCTTTGACGGGCTGTTTTGACTCTCAACCAGGGTCTAGCGATGCCGCAGTAAAATCTGAAATTCGAGTTGCGATGATGCAACCACCAAGAACGGGTTTATCGCCACTTTCTGATGACGCTTTTAAGTTATCTCGTTGGAGCACAGCAGAAACTCTGGTTAACCTGAGCCCAACCTCAGAAGCAGAACCTATGCTAGCAACGGATTGGAAACATCTTGATCCTCTGACTTGGCAGTTCACGATTCGCCAAGGCGTTAAATTCCATGACGGTTCGACATTAACGGCAAACTCTGTAGTGAACTCTCTACAAAAAGCGCTTGAAGCAGCACCTAAGCCGCGTATCCTAGATGGCGTAGAGCTAGAAGTGAAAGCGATGGACAACTACCGTGTAGAGATTAAAACCAGCTTTGATGACCCTCTTCTACCAAGCCGTTTATCAAGCCCTCAATTAGCGATCCTAGCAGCAAGTGCTTATCAAGAAGATGGTCGTGTTAGTCCAATTGGCGCAGGTACTGGCCCGTTTGAGCTGACTGAAATCAACGGCACAACCAGCGCGAAACTGAAACGTTTTGACGGCTACTGGGGCGAAAAAGCGCAAGTAGAATCTGTGATTGCAGAATACGTTCCTAACGGTTTTGCTCGTGCTGCAGCTCTAAGAACAGGCACGGCAGACATCGTTGAAGCAGTGCCCGTTTCACAAATCGCGACCATTGATCCGAACCTACTTTATGAAGTGGCGATGCCTCGTACCAATACGCTTTACCTAAACAACAAGTCAGGCGTATTCAGCGATATTAACTTGCGTAAGGTTGCGGCGGCTGCGGTGGACCGAGAGCAGATCGTGAATACCGTTTATGAGAACCACGCGGATATTGCACAAGGTCTATTAGGTCCTGCACTTGCTTGGGCTGAACCAATTCGACCTGAAGGTCAGGCAGTTGACAAAACGCTAAAAGCGAACGGCGAAAGCATTGTTATTGGTACCTTTACCGACCGTGCAGAGCTTCCAGAAGTGGCAGCGCTACTGAAGCAACAACTTGAAGCGGCTGGTTTCAAGGTTGAGCTGGATATTCGTGAATATGCTCAGATCGAGAACGATGCGCTATCTGGTAAGTTTGACGCGTTTATCCTTTCTCGTGCAACGGTTCTAGATTCGGGTGACCCAGTGGCTTACATGATGAGCGACTTTGGTTGTAAGGGTTCATTCAACCTTGGCCAGTTCTGTTCTCAAGAGGTAGATAAAGCACTGAATCACGCTGACCTACAACCGCTAGGTGCGCTGCGTCATCAAGCGATCATCGAAGCTGAACAAAAAATCCTTAACGATTTCGCGGCTATCCCGCTGCTTCACGAACGTGTGATTCAAGGTGAAAGTGAGCGTGTAAGCAATGTCGTTCGTGACCCAAGTGAACGTCGCTTGGTTGACCAAACTACACAGGTCAAAAAAGCGACACAAGTTAACCCGGCAACACAGGCTAACTAAATAAATGTTATCTGCTGAGACTCTGCGTCGAACTCTATTTATCTTGACGCCTTGGCTATCAAGAATCGCCTCACTGATTGTGGTGGTGATTCTTGTTGGTTTGATGCCTGACATTGCAGGCATCGATCCAAGCCAATCTATTCTGCGGGCTAGGGCGGGGCAACAACACCTGCTTACGCCTGAAGCTTTAGCGGCGGTACGCGCTGATCTTCAGCTTGACCGTTCAGCCATTGAGCGCCTGCTCGACTGGGTAGGAAGTGCTTTTTCAGGTGATCTAGGTGAATCATGGATTGATGGTTCTTCGGTTGCACTAGGTATTCAAAAAACAGCGTCTACATCTCTGTTTTTGATGTCTAGCGCACTGGTGATGACTTTCGTACTGTGTGGTGCAGGTTTACTGGCTACCTTGCGAAGTTGGAAGAAGGGCAAACTAGGGCAGAGTTACAGCAGTTTAAGCACCGTATTAATATCGTTGCCAGAGTACGTAGTGGCCTCGGTATTAATATTGGTGTTCTCTATCTGGTTAGGTTGGCTACCACCGTATGGTTGGCAAGGTTGGCAAGATATCTGGCTACCGAGTTTAGCGCTCGCACTGCCTGCAAGTGGCTTGTTTAGTCGTCTACTCAGAGACAGTTTACAACGCGTTCTCAATGAACCTTGGGTGATCACTTGGCTCAGTGCCAACGTTCATTCCAATCAAATTATTCGCTTTGCGCTGAAAAGAGCGCTGAGCAGTCTGATCCCGCAAATCGCGATGATCGTGATTGGCTTAACTGGTGGCGCAGTCGCGGTTGAGCTTATCTTCTCGATCCCTGGTATCGGGCGCATGATTCTTGGTGCAGCCAAGGCGCAAGACTTACCAACGCTGCAAGGCGGCTTATTGGTGTTGCTGCTATTTTCAATTGCCGTGAGCAGCATGAGCTTGTTTGTTCAGCAATTGATTCTTGGCCACAGCCTGAAAAGCGGCAAGCTCATCAGTAGCCACTCTTCGTTTCGTTTTACCCAGAACCGCGCAAAGCGTGTCACTGCTTTTGCGATCTTCTCGTTCCTAATTACTATCGTAGTTTGGGCAGCATTTCGTGACCCATATACCAGTCAATTTGCTCGCTTAGCGGATCCAAGTTGGCAAGCTCCATTGGGCGCCGATGGCATTGGTCGAGACCTACTGGCGAGAATTGGTTCTGGTATGATTGCGACCTTCCAAGCCGGCATATTGGCAACGTTCTTGAGCTTGGTGACGGGCATCATCATGGGTTTCAACACCCGCTTTAGCCAAGGCCTTATCGAGATCACTAAGGGTATCCCATACATCATTGCAGGCTTGCTTGTTGCAGGCTTAACGGGGATGAATCCGAACAGCGCATTAATCGCGATTGTATTGGTGTCGTGGGCGCCGCTAGCTGCACACTGCTCAAGCTTGATCGTAGAAGCCAAGGCTCAACCTTATACACACCTCGCGCCACTATGGGGCACCAGTAAGCTTAGAATCTTCCGTTTCTACTTGCTTCCGTATGTGTTGCCACCGTTGTTAAGACACGCGATGTTGAGGCTACCGGTTATCACTCTAAGTCTGACCTCGCTGAGCTTCATCGGATTAGGGGCAAAGCCACCAACACCTGAATGGGGTTTGATGATCGCAGAGAACCTTCCATACATTGAGCGCGCGCCATTAGCAGTCATGGGGCCAATTGTTGGGCTGATCTTGTTGGGTGCAGCCATTAACATGATGTTTGATGACTAACGTAAAGATCCGGTCGCTGAGGTTTCTAAATTGACGATCCGATTGGGTATTCGATTTAGCATTTATGTTGTAACCTTAGCCCTGCTTTTTAGAGACGCTTTTTGATTGGCTCGAAAGTTAAACAGGCCCTAGTTAAGTGTAAAGGATTCAACATGTATCTCGTTTTGTATTGCCACAACATTGGTATGACTGATTTTTCTTTCTTTGAGACGGAAGATTTCGACAAAGAAGATGGCTATATCGTGCGAGGAAAATGGCCGAATGAAAAAGCGTTTCGTGATTACTTGACCAAAGAATTTGGTGATATGAGCGACTTCCAAGTGATTGATCTGATCGCCAAAGGCGCAGAAGCAAAACACTACTCGCCAGAAGAGTTGATGAGCTTAGCTCCGTAACCGCTAGCTCAGCAATATCTAGCTCGGTAATACGGTTTAAATTGAACAAACAAATGGCAGCCTGATTGGGCTGCCATTTTTCGTTTCAAGCTAGAGCTCGTTGCTATGAACTTTGAATAAAGCTACTGCGCCACTTCGTCCACCAAGTACAAGATTGACTGATATGGAATGCCACTGTGGTGTGATAAACCTATCTCACAGGTTCGGCTGTTACTGAAACCACGAGTACAGTTGCTCGGTACTTGTTCCTTGAGTGGGTGTACCGCCGCCTCATTCAGCTCTGGTGTAGTGAAGCCTTTGTCACCTGCCCAACCACAACATTGAATATGCTCTGGAACAATCACCTCTTCGGTACAGGCTTTAGCAAGGTTTAACATCGCGCCTTCTAAGCCCATTCGACGAGAGCTACACGTGACATGCAGCATCACGGTTTCTTGTAGCGGCTCAAGCGTCAGATGTTCAAGCAAATATTGATTCACAAACCCTGTTGGCTCTAACACCTCTAATGGCTTGGTGAACTGTTCAATACTGCGTTTAGCACATGGGCTGGTATCCATCAATATTGGGTATTCACCCTGACGACTGGCTTGCCATAGCACTTCTTCCAACTGCTGAGCCTTCGACTGTGCTAAGTCGGTCATTCCTTTGCTGTCGTAAGGCATACCACAGCATTGGTCATCTAGCTTCTTCGGTAGAATTACCTCGAATCCTGCCTTGTTGAGCAAAGACATGGTCACTTCAGTAAGAGGACGTTGGTCGCCCGCATCACTTTGTTGCCCCATGGTTCGACTGGCACACGAAGGGAGGTAAACCACTTTCTTATGATTGCTTGAGTTTTCTGCCGTCACTGGTGATGAGACTAGCGTGTGACTATTGGATTGCGGCATCTCAGGCATCCAAACCGGCGTCGCGCCTTTGGTGATAGAGCGCAAGCCGTTAGTTAGCTTGCCGACAGTATTTGCGCCTAATACTTTGCTCGCTACTTGGTTGGTTTTGAGGCCAGCCTTGGTGAGTTTTGTAGTGGTCGAGAAATGATCCGCTGTCCACTTAGCGATTGGCGTAAATTTCTCGTACTTGGCAATACGAAGCTTTTTAATCAAATCACCGGTGTTGATTCCCACTGGACAACGTTCGGCACACAGGCCGGTTGCGGCGCAAGTATCAATGCCTTGGTATTCAAAGGTTTTCTCTAGTTCGCTTGCTTCTATCTCTTCACCCGCAGCTCGGCGGCGTTGTAACTCGCGATATAAAACAATACGTTGGCGAGGTGATAAAGTCAGCGTGCGAGAAGGGCAAACAGGTTCACAGAAGCCACACTCAATACAGCGGTCGACTAGATCATCGGCAGCAGGCATCGGCTTCAGGTCTGTGATGTGGGAGTTTGGATTGTCGTTGATGATAACGCCGGGGTTAAGCAGCCTTTCTGGGTCAAACAGCGCTTTGATCTGTTGCATCAAGGCATAGCCATCTTTGCCCCATTCCAATTCCACATAAGGTGCCATGTTTCGGCCCGTGCCGTGTTCCGCTTTCAGTGAACCTTGATACTTCACTGCAACTAGCTCGGCAACGTCATCCATGAAACCGCCGTAACGGTCGATCTCTTCTTGGCTGTCGAAGCCTTGGGTAAACACAAAATGAAGGTTGCCTTCGAGTGCATGGCCGAAAATGATCGCTTCGCTGTAGTCGTATTTATCGAACAACTCTTGCAGCTCTCGAATACCGTTAGCCAGGTTTTCAACAGGGAAAGCCACGTCTTCGATGATAACGGTTGTGCCAACTTCACGAACGGCCCCAACTGCTGGGAACATGCCTTTTCGAATGCCCCACAGGGTTGCAACAGTCTTTGGATCGGACGTAAAAGGGACCGATTCAACAATCGTGTAATCAGCCAATGCATCCAAAATTGATTTACATTGTAAATCTAAGTCCTGCTGGGAGCTGGCGTGTGATTCCACCAAAATAGCCGCCGCTTCTAAATCTAGGTTTGGCATAAACGCAGGCATACCCGGTTTATCCGCGACAGAACGTAGCGCCCTGCCGTCCATCAACTCAACGGCTGCAACCGGAGTTTTGGATAATGTAGTTACGGCTTTACTTGCTTGCTCGATGTCGGCAAACACCAATAGCGCTGAAGCTTTGTTCGGGTGTTCAATCACCGTGTTGTAAGTGATCTCGGCTATGAAGCCTAGTGTGCCTTCTGAGCCAATCATCAGGTGTTTTATGATCTCAATTGGGTCGTGGTAATCGACCAATGCATTGAGCGCGTAGCCGGTGGTGTTTTTAAGACGGTACTTGTGGCGGATTCTGTCTGCCAGTTCTTGATTTGAGCTAGTCTGTCTGTGTAAATCAATAATGCCTTCAAACAACGTTTTGTGTGATTGCTTGAAAGCTTCAACGCTGGCGTTATCTGCCGTATCAAGCAGGGAACCATCACTCAATACGATTTTCATGCTCTCGACGGTGCGATAGGAGTTTTGCGCAGTACCACAACACATACCGCTGGCGTTGTTCGCGGCAATACCGCCAATTTTACAGGTGTTGATAGAGGCTGGGTCTGGGCCGATTTTACGTTGGAAAGGGGCGAGGTATTTGTTAGCATCAGCACCAATCACACCCGGTTGAAGGATAATCTGATTGCCGTTGTCGACGATTTCATGGCCACGCCAGTCGTCGGTCAGAGTAATAAGTACCGAGTCTGAAACGGCTTGGCCTGAAAGGCTGGTACCCGCAGCGCGAAAGGTAAAATGAATGCCCAGTTCGCGACAGCTTTGAATAGTGAATATCACTTCATCTAAGTTTTTCAGCCTTAGAACCATTTTCGGTACCAAGCGATAGAAACTCGCATCGGTGCCGTAAGCCAAGCGCTTTGCCTCTTGTGTGACAATGCGTTCTGTTTCTATTCTTTGAGCCAGTATCGCTTCAAGCTGCTTATAAGCTTGTGGATCTACTACTCGCTCATGGGATGTGTTTGTCTCCATCTTTGCTTCCTTGTGCTTCTTATTTGGCACTGATTTGCTTTTTTGTTTTTTTATTTTATTTTCCAGTGCTTAAACGGTGTCACAACGGTAGTGGAATTGCTGTGACACCGATTGAACTTCAGCCTAAGTAGACCAAAGCATGAGTCTGAATCGTGGAGATTTAATCTAACCCCACCAAAGATTCACGAGTTAAGTCTTTGATTGTCCTCGCGCCTGTTAATGTCATCGCAACGCGCATCTCTTTGTCGTAAAGGTCGAGTAGATTCTCAACGCCGGCTTGTCCTTGCGCTGCTAATGCGTAAACGAAAGAACGGCCAAGCAAGGTGCAGTCTGCGCCCAATGCCATCATTCGAACCACATCCAAGCCAGTACGAATGCCAGAGTCGACCAGAATTTTGGTGTCGCCTTTAACTGCATCAGCAATCGAAGGCAGCGCTTTGGCACTTGATAGAACGCCGTCAAGCTGGCGGCCGCCGTGGTTTGAAACCACAATGCCGTCTGCGCCAAATCTCACCGCATCCTTTGCATCTTCTTCATCAAGAATGCCTTTGATGACCATTGGGCCATCCCAGAAATCACGGATCCACTCTAGGTCTTTCCATGAGATCGATGGGTCGAAGTTGTCACCCAACCAACCGATGTAGTCTTCCAGTTTGGTTGGAGAGCCGCGGTAAGTAGAGATGTTGCCTAGATCATGTGGCTTACCTAACAAGCCAACATCAACGGCCCAACTAGGATGACGCATAGATTGGAATACACGACGCATTGCCGCATTTGGGCCACTCATTCCTGAGTGCATGTCACGGTAGCGAGCGCCGGGTACGGGCATATCCACGGTGAAGACCAGTGTTGTGACGCCAGCGGCTTTAGCGCGTTCAAGAACGTTCTTCATGAAGCCACGGTCTTTTAACACGTAAAGTTGGAACCACATTGGGCGTTCAATCTTAGGTGCAACTTCTTCAATCGGACATACCGACACGGTCGACATGGTAAAAGGGATGCCTTTGTTGTCGGCGGCTTTTGCTGCTTGTACTTCACCGCGTCTTGCGTACATACCCGTTAAACCAACAGGCGCCAGTGCGATTGGCATCGCTAGCTTCTCGCCAAATAGTTCGGTTTCCAAATTTAGGTCCGACATGTCGTTGAGTACGCGTTGTTTTAGCGCAATCTCAGCTAGGTCAGCCGTGTTGCGACGTAGGGTATGTTCTCCGTAAGAGCCACCATCAATGTAGTGGAAAAGAAACGGTGGTAATTTCGCTTTTGCTGCGGCGCGGTAATCAGTCGATGCGGATATGATCATAATTTCAGTCCTAAATTCTTGGGATGTTGCTCTTCTTTGAGAGCTTGGTTTGGGCTGCTTTAATTCGGGAAAATGGCGTTAATACCCATGGGTGTTGATGTGCTCTAGTATCCATCCCGGAACTCATCAACTGTCTTATTAGACGGTGTCGCTGTCGGGGAATTGAGTATTAACGCCAAGTGCTTTTGAACGACTTATGGTTTACATAAGTGCGTCGGTCATTTTGAATCCGTAGATAACCACTAGGCCGATGATGCCTGTCATCACCAAGTAGTAGAACGTTGGAATGATTGTCTTACGTAGGGTTGCACCTTCGCGTCCTAGCAAGCCAACAGTTGCTGATGCCGCTACCACGTTGTGAATCGCAATCATGTTACCTGCTGCTGCACCAACGGCTTGTAGAGCAACAACCACCGCACTAGAGATAGTCAGAGTCTGCGCTACTTCGAATTGGAACTGGCTGAACATCATGTTTGAAACTGTGTTCGAACCTGCAATGAAGGCACCTAACGCACCAACCGTTGCACTCAATGCTGGGAATGCGCTACCAACGAGGTCAGCTGCGAAGTTTGCCGTGGTTACGGGCATACTTGCTAAATCTGCGCCGTTCACACCAGAGTTAATGAAGATACGAACCATTGGGATGGTGAACACCAACACAAAGCCTGCGCCAATCAGAGTCTTGCTCGATTCACCGAAGGCTTTAGCCAGTGGCGTTGCGCTGCGAGATTGCATGAGAACAGCAACCAGCGCGACGAAGACCAAGATACCGCCCGGTAGATACAGAGGCTGAATCGCAGTGCTCACACCGGTTTCACCAAGGATGTTGCTGAACGATAGGCTAACGCTCTTCAGTAGGCCTTTGAATTCAGGGCTCACGCGGCTCGCAACCAAGGTCACCGCTAGCAGCACGTATGGTGCCCATGCCATCGCCATGCTCATCTTCTTATGGCCTTGATTGTTGTCGTCAAGGTCGATTTTCAGAGAACCTAGCCATTCTGCAGGCCACTTGTCTTCGCTCTCAAAATCCCATTTTGATTTTGGTACGAGGAAGCCACGTTTTGCTGCAGTAACCACAATCGCAAGGCCAACCAAACCACCAATCAGTGATGGGAATTCAGCGCCTAGGAAAACACCTGTTAGTGCGTAAGGAATAGTGAAAGCAGCACCTGCGAACAGTGCGAACGGCAGGATATCTAAACCTTCAGTCCAGCTTTTGTTCTTACCGAAGAAGCGAGTCAGCATCATTGCCATCAATACAGGCATCATCACACCAACAGAAGCATGAATTAGCGCAACGCTTGACGTGATTTGTTGTAGATAAGCATCCCATGTTGAGCCATGAGCAATCAGGCTTTCACCGATGTTGTGCGTGTCCAATCCTTTGTTCACACCAACGATGATAGGTGTACCAACCGCGCCGAATGATACTGGCGTAGATTGGATCATCATGCCCATCAGTACCGCAGCCAGCGCAGGGAAGCCGATAGCAACCAGCAGTGGTGCAGCGATGGCAGCTGGTGTGCCGAAGCCAGATGCGCCCTCAATGAATGAACCGAAACACCAAGCAATGATGATTGCTTGAACACGACGGTCAGCGGATATATCAGTGAATCCGTTGCGGATGGTGGTGATAGCTCCGGTGTGTTTCAAAGTGTTTAATAAGAAGATGGCGCCGAACACAATCCAGAGAACCGACACTGTAATGCCGAAGCCTTGGAATACAGAAGCCAGCACGCGAGTGCCAGACATGTCCCAAGCAAGTAGGGCGATAGCAACGGTTAAGGCAAATGCCACAGGCATCGCTTTTTTTGCAGGCCAGTTAAGGCCAACCAGCAGAATCGCTGCAACAACTATTGGTGAAAATGCCAATAGGGCTAGTAGAGTTTCACTCATGGGTACTTCCTCGTACTGTTTTCAAACGTTCATGTTTGAAGTAAAGATCACGTTATGGTTTGTCATTATTTGAATCGCTTTGGCCTCTAAACGGGAACCTTCTTTAGGCGAATCTTGTAATTGGAATGACTGTTTTTGTAATTGTTTTGTTAATTTGGCGTGAATTTACCCCTTTATTTTTTATTGATATAGGGAAATAATGAAAATAATTAATTCCAAAATTGGCATAATCAGATGCGAGCAGACGATTTGATCCTGTTTTCACAGGTGGTAGAGCTAGGCAGCTTCAGTAAGGTGGCAGAGCAAAATAACCTTACAAATTCGGTAGTTAGTAAAAGAATTGCGCGTTTAGAGGAAGAGATTGGCGTGCAATTATTATATCGAACCACGCGTAAATTGACCTTGACTGAGGCGGGCAAGGCAATGTTACACGGGGCCAAAAATGTGAAGCAGGCAGCTCAAGAGGCTATGGACGCAGTTTCAGGCTTTGGTGAAAATGTCAGTGGTCATATCAAAATGTCAGTGCCTACTATCTCCGGAGATTTGATTCTCGCAGACGCTGTGGCCGAGTTTTGTAATATGCACCCAGGTTTAACGGTCGATATGTCTCTGAATAATCGCTTTGTCGACTTGGTTGAGGATGGTCTCGATTTGGTGATTCGAACCGGCTACTTGGAAGATTCAAGCCTCATTGCTCGTCATATATTGGATTCACAATGGGTGGTGTGCGCTTCGCCGTCTTATATTGCTAAGAACGGTAAGCCGATGCTGCCTAAAGATTTAGTGCAGCACAATTGCTTGCAATACGCCTATCAAACAACGGGTGCTAGCGAATGGCAGTTTCTGCATAGTAAAGATGGCTGTACCGACAATGACAAATATATCGTGCGTGTTGCGGGCTCTTTTTCGACTGACAATGCGACCGCGTTAAGAAAAGCGGCGCTGGGCGGTCATGGTGTGGCGTACGTGCCACGTTGTCTGGTGTATCACGATATTCGTAACGGCCAGCTGGTGGATATCTTCCCTGATTTAGTCGGTAAAAAGCTGGGTATTTATGCGGTGTACCCGTTCACTCGTCAGCCACCGAACAAGATTAAGTTATTGATTGAACACATCAGAACGCGTTATCTGACGATTTCACATTATTTTTAATAAGGATCACGATGAGCTATTTAAAAGAGTATCCATATCCAGTCACCAACAAACAGATCGTCAGCGATGACTATTTTGGTCAGATAGTCGAAGACCCATATCGCTGGTTAGAAGACGACAGAAGTGACGAAACCGCGCAGTGGGTGGCGAGCCAGAATGAAGTGACGTTTGATTACCTCGCTCAAATCCCGTATCGCGCAGAACTGCGAGAGCGATTAGCGAAAGCGCAAGACTACAAAAAGAGCTCACAGCCGTTTGTGCGAGGTGATTACACCTATTTCTATAAGAATGATGGACTGCAGAATCACAGTATTCTTTATCGTCAGAAAGAAGGTCAGTCGATTGAAGTATTCCTAGATCCGAATACCTTCTCGGAAGACGGCACCACATCTCTAGGCTCGGTGTCGTTTTCTAAAGACTACAGCTTAGTGGCGTACAGCATTTCTGAAGGTGGTAGCGACTGGCGCAAGATCTTCGTGATTGATACCGAGACTAAACAGCAGCTTGAAGCCGAAATCAATGACGCCAAATTTACTGGTATTTCTTGGTTGGGTAATCGCGGCTTTTATTACTCTAGTTACGACAAGCCAGACGGCAGTGAACTCTCTGCTCGTACTGAGCAACACAAGCTGTACTTCCATGAGTTGGGTACAGAGCAAGCTAGCGACAAAGTTATCTTTGGTGAGAACAACGCTGAGCAGCACCGCTATGTATCAGGCTATACCACCGAAGACGACCGTTACTTGATCATTCTAGGGCGAGAGTCGACATCGGGTAATAGACTGTTCTATATCGATTTAAACTCACCAGAACAACAGCTGAACACGCTGATTGATCATGTGGATAGCGACATTTATCTCATCGATAACCAAGATGAGACCTTCATTCTATATACGAATCTTGATGCGCCTAATGGCAAGGTGGTGAGCTTTGGTACTCGCGATGGGAAATGGCTCGAAATCATCCCTGAAAAGCCACAGCCATTGGATATCAGCACGGGTGGTGGCCACTTGTTTGCTCACTACATGGTGGATGTGGTGTCTAAGATTGAGCAGTTGGATTACCAAGGTAACCTAGTTCGTGAAATTCATTTGCCTGGGCTGGGAACGGCCAGTGGCTTAGGTGGAAAAAACGAGCAAACTCAGCTTTATTACACCTTTACCAACTATGTAACGCCGCCAACGATTTTCTCTTTCGATGTCGAATCAGGCAATTCTGAAATCTACCAACGCTCTGAGTCTCCGTTTGAGTCGGATCAATTTGAGTCTAAACAAGTCTTCTATACCTCGAAGGATGGCACCAAGGTTCCGATGCTTATCTCTTATAAGAAGGGATTAGTGTTAGATGGCAATAATCCAACCATGTTGTACGCCTATGGTGGCTTTAACGTTAGCCTAACGCCTTCTTTCTCGGGCACTGTGGGCAGTTGGCTAGAACTGGGTGGCGTATATGCGGTGCCAAACTTACGTGGTGGTGGCGAATACGGTAAGGCGTGGCACAAAGCCGGTACACAACAACAAAAACAGAATGTATTTGATGACTTCATTGCTGCTGCGGAGTTCTTAATTGAAGAGAACTACACCTGCAATGATAAGTTAGCGATCCGCGGCGGTTCTAATGGAGGCTTGTTGGTTGGCGCTTGCATGACACAAAAGCCTGAGCTGTTCCAAGTGGCTCTGCCTGCTGTTGGGGTGTTGGACATGTTGCGTTACCACACATTCACGTCTGGCGAAGGGTGGGCGTACGACTATGGCACATCCGCGCAGAACAGAGAGATGTTCGAATATCTGCTTGGCTATTCTCCGGTTCATAATGTGGTGCGTGGCACGGATTATCCAGCAACATTGGTGACGACCGCTGATCACGATGACCGCGTAGTACCGGCTCACTCTTATAAGTTCATCTCAGAGCTGCAAGATAAGCATGAAGGTAGTGCGCCCGTGATGATTCGTATTGACGTAAATGCAGGGCATGGTGCTGGAATGCCATTGAGTAAAGCGATCGATCTCACTGCCGATATTTATGCGTTTACGCTGTTTAATATGGGCGTTGAATCTCTAGATTCGTTTTAGATAATGCTTGATTCTAGATAATTGGGTGTTTGACTCAGACTAAAAAGCCTCAAAATCGACCTTAGATTTTGAGGCTTTCCATATATATGAAAACTTATCAAAACTGCACCATATTTCCTTCATTTTTACATACACTTTTCCGTGATAGACCCCGCCATTATTGATGAAATGAAAGCGATTTCAAGCTGATATTTCACGCGTTTCCTTTTCTAAGTTTCTGATATTAAATTAATAGTTTTGGGTATGACTTTTCTAAAAGTTTCATGGCTCTCGACCTAATTTATCAGTGTGAACAGCGACCAACTTTTCAACTCTTTCATTGCTTAATATTTCCCTGTTCGATGAAAACTCAAAAAAATAATAGGGAAATACAATGCAAAAATTTAAGCTTTTGCCAATAACGGTCGCAGTGGCGGCATCGCTTGCTTCACTCTCTTCTTTTGCTGCTGATACTAATATCGAAGCATTAGAAAAACGAATCCAAGAGTTAGAATCTAAGGTTGTGGATATTGATTATGTTAATGATCAACAACCCGCAGTTTTAACAGCAGAAACTAAGGTGCCAGATGGCATCGTCTTCTCTGGTTATGCTCGTTACGGCGCTCATTACAAGAGCGGTGATGAGCGTTACGTAGACATCGGTACAACAGGTCGCTCTGTCGGTCGTTTGGGTAACGAAGCCAATGGTGGTGAGGTTCAGTTAGCTAAGCTTTTCCAAGCTGACAACGGTGCGATTTGGGACGTCGTATTCATGGCTGACCACTGGGAAGCAGACGCTTGGGCTGACGACGGCGGCTTGAGTATGAAAAAAATGTACGCTGGTGTAACCAATGTATTTGAAAGCCAACCAGAACTTTACATGTGGGCTGGTCGCGACTTCCATCAACGTCCGCAACAAGGTTTGAACGATTACTTCTGGATGACACACGATGGTCAAGGTGCAGGCTTTAACAACCTAGATTTCGGCGGCGCTAAGCTAGATATGGGCTTTGTTGGCCAAGTGAAAGGCGGCCTCGTAAATGACAATGGCCGATACGCCGTGACAGCGAAGCTACACAGTATTGACGCAGGTATTGGTAATCTGGATTTTTACGCGAACTACGGTTTTGCATCGAGCGAAGCGGATACGTCTACGACGACTGAGTACGTATACGATCCAGTGACAGATTCAATGCAGCCTGTCGTGACTCAAGGACAAAAAGTCAGTGATGAAACGGCATACCTAGTAGGTGCAACATTAGGCTTGGGTGAGTCTAACAAGTTAGTTGTTAAGTACGGTGACGGTGCAGATTCATCGGTATATGACCTTAAAGGTGATTACCAGACTTTGTATGCAAGTGTTGAGGGTAGCTACGCGGCATCTGAACAGTTCATCATTGATTACTTAGTGTCTTACAAAGACAATTCTGGCTCAGACTTAGATCGTGAGAATACTGAATACGCGGGTATCGTTCGTCCACAGTACCAATGGGATGATGTTCACTCCACATGGTTAGAAGCTGGCTACGGCATGGTTGATTACGATGACGACGGTGAAGAGAACGCGTGGAAAGTAACGCTGTCTCAAAACGTTTCTCTAGGTGGCTTACCTTGGAGTCGTCCAATGCTTCGCTTCTATACAACCGTGGGTGATGTAGAAACGAAAGGCAACACAGTGAAGACAACCAATGTTGATACATTGTCGTTCGGCGCAATGTTTGAAGCTTGGTGGTAATCACAGGTATAGAAAGCACTGCTCTTTGAATTTGGCATATTTTCAAGGAGCCATGCTTTCAAATATCTATGCTTTTTAAGAGCACGTAATACTGTCCATTTTAGCCCTAAAGGCAGATTGATTAGGGCACGTTTCAATTAACTCCATTCTTGGGCACATTTTTGTGCCCTTTTTTTCGCCACTAGATCAAGGAATAACGATGAGACTTTCTTCCATTGTGTCTCGAGTTTATTTAGGTTTCTTCACGCTGATAGTAATCATGCTGGGTAGCGCATGGTTGAGTATTAGCAGTAACAAGAACATAACCACACACATCAAAACCATAACTCAACAAGCCACCCCTTTAATGCTCCAATCCTCCACGCTCACTATTCGTTTTTTGGACATTAATCGCAGCACTACTCCCTATTTATCCGCCAATTACATTGATGAACTCGAACCACTAAAACAAACCGTCGTGAGTAACATCGAGCATTATCAGCAGCAGTTAAATTGGTTTGATGGGAAAGCTGAATCGGGCTCACCACTTGAACCCATACTCCAAAATATTGAAGAGACGGGCGTTGCCACCATCAATAAGGTAGAGCAGTCCTTGAACTTATACGTCTCTTATTTGGATAGTAAAGATCTCGGTTCGATGGAGCAGGAACAATTTCAATCTGTGGTAGGACAACTCAATAACACCTTGGTTAATCAATTGGCGAGTACGAGCTCGGGTAACACGCAAAAAGCGGTAGAAGCCTTGTTGGTTCAATTGAGCTTGATTGCGGCAGAAGCGAATGAAGCTTTCTCTCTGCAAACGTCATCGGAAGTTCGTGGTGTTGAGCGTCGTCTACAAAGTCGTAAAGAGCGATTCGAACAAGCTATATCAGACTTGGATAATCTGGACTCGTCTTTGCTACGCCGCAGTAAACAGTCTTTATCACTGCTCGCTTCACATGTATTTTCAGCGCAAGGATCTGTGTCAACTCATATGGAAACCGTAAAGTTAAATGAGGCTATCGCACAGCAGAGAGTGGAGGTCGAACAACTCATAGATGTGCAATTAATTCATTTCGATGAGCTTTCCATGTACGCGGAAGATACGGCTAAACGTTTATATCACGAGTCGATGGACTTCTCTCACCAAGCACTCTTGATGCAGGCCATCATTGCTATTGGGTCGGTTTTTATTGCGCTGCTAATCGGGCTGAACATCGCTAAAGGGATTCGTAAGCCAAGTAAATTACTGCAAAGTGCACTAGACCAAGTCGCCAAAAAAGACTTGAGCGTGATGGTTCAGTATAAAGCCAATAATGAATTTGGTTTGGTGAGCGATAAAGTCAATTTGGTGATCAGTCACCTAACCCAAATGATTGACAACATGCGCCACTCCTCAACACGTTTGAAGGAAGCTTCCCTTGAGAACCAAAGCACCAGTCGTTCTTTGAGTGAGGCGATGCAAGAACAAACCAATCAAACGGTGATGGTAGCGACAGCGATGGAGCAAATTGAGTGCTCAGTGACGGAAATTACTCAGGCGGCCAACCAAACTCTAACGCTAGTGACCGACGCGGTATCCAGTTCCAGTGATGGGCAAAAGACCATGGATAAAAGCGTCGAATTGATGGGCAGCTTAGAAAATAAGCTGGCGGAATCAACGGCGACCATTGGTCAGCTTGAAAGTGAAAGCGCCAGTATTGGGTCCATTCTGGATGTGATATCTGGGATCTCTGAGCAAACCAATTTACTGGCGTTGAATGCGGCAATAGAAGCCGCGCGAGCTGGAGAGCAAGGGCGTGGTTTCTCTGTGGTTGCGGATGAGGTTCGCGTGTTAGCGGCCAAAACTAATGCTTCTACGCAAGAGATACACAACAAGATCGAGCAGTTGCAAACTAGCTCTAAACTGGCGGTTGAACAGATCAATCAGTGCGTGGTGGGTATGGTTAAATGCGTAGAACAAACCGGCGAAGTTAATCACTCGATATCGACGGTGTCTGATCTTCTGAACGAAGTAGAGCAACGAAGTCATCAAATTGCGACCGTGACGACAGAGCATCAAGTCGTTGCCTCTCAAGTCACTCAAAATATCAGCCAGATACACACCTTGGCTGAAGATAACTCGCAACGTTCCCAAGTGCTTTTTCCCCACGGTCAACAGCTTGAAACCATGTCGCAACAGCAATTCTCACTAACTCAAGAGTTTAAGCTCGCCGATCAATCAGAAAATACGGTTTAGAGGAGACTCTACGCTCTTCCATGCCCAGTTTTTGCTGGGCATTTTTGTGTCGGGTTAACGGAGCACTAATGTGAGTGTTCATGAGATGAAATGTTCTCATACAATTTAGAAAGGCCATTGAAATAACAAGGTCACTTTCCCCGTGTATATTGCCGTCAGCTGCGGATTCATCATCAAATGACGTTTTCAAAAAATGGATTTAGGCGGACTTGTTTGATCTGACGAACAAGTAACCGAGCGCCATCTTGATAATATGAACAATAATCCCATGAAACAGTTTCATGGTGTGAAGGTAATCTGTAAGCGCTTTCATGATTTCCACAACTGGCCTTTTTACCTCCAACTTTAGTGTGATGACACTCACTTCAACCAAGACGCCTTTCTTTAATAATCGTTTTGTAAGCGGTTACAAGCTAATGAAGTATCGAGGTTCGAGTGGCAACAATTAAACACGTATCAGAACATGCAGGTGTGTCTCAGGCGACAGTGTCTAGAGTGATCAACGGCACTAGTAGAGTGAGTCATGACAAGAAATTAAAGGTTGAAAAAGCGATCAAAGAATTGGGTTATCGCCCGAACTCTATCGCTCAAGCCTTGGCTTCAAGTCGTACCGGAAGTGTGGGTGTTGTTGTTCCAGAACTTGGCGGCTCTTTCTATTCAGGCATTTTGCATTGCATAGAAGAAAACCTACGCCGCTTTGGTTACCACGCTGTGGTTACAGCGGGTTCGAACACCGAGCAAGGGCAGCGAGAGTCGGTGGAGTTTCTGTTGGGGCGTCGTGTTGATGCTTTGATTCTTCATACTCAACTGCTCAGTGATGATTATTTAATTGAATTGGAAGAACAGGGGACCCCTGTGGTTTTAATTAACCGCTTCATCCCAGAAATGGCGATGAGTTGCATTGATATTGATAACGAAGTCGGGGGGCTACTCGCTACTCAATATCTTTTGCAAAAGGGACATACAGATATCGCGTGTATTACCGGGCCTTTAGATAAAGCAGATGCTAGGGGGCGTTTGCAGGGGTATCGAAAGGCCTTGGAAGAAGCGGGTGTGCCATACGATGAAGCATTAGTCTCGGAAGCGGGCTTTACTGAAGAGACGGGCATCAGTGCTATGAAGAAGCTGATTAATCGTAAGTGTCATTTCACAGCAGTATTTGCTTCGAATGACCACATGGCATTTGGCGCCTTCGAGGTGTTGCATCAAGAGGGGCTGTCTGTTCCTAAAGATGTATCACTGGTGGGCTTCGATAACACCATCTTCGCGCGCTATCTGACCCCTAGTTTGACCACCATTAATTTCCCTATTGAAGAGATGAGCGTTGAAGCAGTACAGCTCACTCTACAGAAGCTAAAAAAAATAAAACATGACGTGAACTTTAAATTGCTGCCGACGTTGGTCACTAGAAACTCGGTATCGGATTTACCAGTTACCCTATAAAAATATTAAGGATAGAACATGAAATTTAAGACCTTAGCGCTTTCATGCGCGGTTGCTTTAGGATTAGGTACAACAGCTGCAAATGCAGCAGACAAAGAAATTCGTTTCGACGGTTTCCCTGATTTCGATAGCAGCCTGAAGGTATTACTGCCTGATTTCGAAAAGGAAACGGGGATTAAAGTTGATTACCTTATGAACAACCACGGTGACCACCACACGAAACTCACAACGAACCTTGCAACGGGTTCTGGTGCCGGTGATGTGATTGTTGTCGACGTTGAGAAAATTGGTCCATTTGTTGGATCTGGCGGCCTAGTTAACCTGTCTGAAAACTACGGTGCAGATAAATACGAAGAACGATTCGCACCTTACGCATGGGCACAAGGTAAAGGCGCTGACGGCGACATGTACGGCATTCCTGTCGACCTAGGTCCAGGTGTTATGTACTACCGTACCGACGTATTCGAAAAAGCGGGCATTGATGTAGAAGAAGCAATCAAAGATTGGGATTCATACATCGCTGCTGGTGAAAAACTGAAAGAGCAAAACGTACAACTTATCGCTTCGGCAGCCGACGTGGCACAAGCGATTATCTTCACGACCGTTCCTGAAGGTGAAGGTCTGTACTTCGATAAAGATGGCAATCCAGTGGTGACATCTGAGCGTTTTGTTCACGCTTTTGAAGTAGCAAAAGAGATTCGCGACAAAGGCTTAGACGGCCGCATTTTGGCTTGGTCTAACGAATGGTACGAAGGCTTCCGCAACGGCACATTTGCAACTCAACTTTCTGGCGCTTGGCTTCTTGGTCACCTAAACAACTGGATTGCTCCTGAAACCAAAGGTAAGTGGGCAGTAGAAAACCTACCTGATGGCATCTACGGCAGCTGGGGTGGTTCATTCCTTTCTATTCCAACTCAATCAGACAACCCAGATGAAGCTTGGGCGCTTATTGAATACATGACGACGGATCGTGAAGTACAGCTTAAACACTTCGAAACGATTGCTGCTTTCCCTGCGAACATCACAACGTATGACGATGAGCTTTTCCAAGAAGAGATGGAATTCCTAGGTGGGCAAAAAGCTCGTCTACTGTTTGCTGAAGTGGCACAGAACATCAAACCCGTCTCTCCAGCACAAGGCGACCACGTTGCACGTTCTATTATCTTAGAGAACGCATTGATGGAAGTACTTGATGAAGGTAAAGACATCAAGACTGCGCTTAAAGAGGCAGAGCGTCTAATCAAGCGTCGCACGCGTAATCTTTAATTTGTTTTTACTTTAAGTAAGTGAGGAAGCGTGGATAACGCGCTTCCTTTTTAAGAGGTCGTTACTATGAATCATACAGCGAGCACAACGATAGAACCTGCGGACAAAAGCCTTTTTTCTCGTCTAAATTTGAAAGCGCTTACACCGTATGGATTTCTTCTGCCGTTTCTGATCATTTTTTCTGTATTTGGGATCTTCCCGCTGTTGTTCTCTGTTTACCTGTCGTTCCACGAGTGGAACCCGGTAAGAGGCATGGATGCGATGGAGTTCGTTGGTTTTGAGAACTATCACATTGCTTTAACGGACCCATGGCTATGGCGTTCATTGAAGAACACGCTTTGGCTAGCGATCACTTCAGGCGTGGCTCAGCACTTAGTCGCTATTCCAGTGGCTTACATGTTGGTTTCAATGGGTGACCGTATGCGTCACTGGCTAACATCGGCGTACTTTCTACCGTTCATTACATCAACGGTCGCAGCGTCACTGATTTTCTTCAATATGTACTCTCCTAACTCAGGAATTATTAACCAAACGCTAATGGCACTAGCCGATAGCACGCTGTTTGGTTGGGCATTCGCTTGGGTTAACGATTTCCAACCCATCCGTTGGTTAGACGATGCCACTATGGTGAAGCCGTCTATCGCAATCATGGTTTTCTGGAAATACACCGGTTTTAACATCGTCCTTTACACCACAGGTTTAATGACGATTCCTAAAGACATCTTAGAAGCTGCACGTATGGATGGTGCCAATGCCTTCCGCCGCTTCTGGAACATTTCACTACCAATGATTCGTCCATTCATCTTCTTTGCTATCACGATGACCATCATCGGTAACCTGCAAATGTTTGAAGAACCGTTCGTACTAACACGTGGTACAGGTGGTACTGGCCAATCTGGTTTAACTATCTCGATGTACCTCTACAAAGTGGGTTGGGAATGGCTAGAAATGGGCACAGCATCTGCTATCTCGTGGTTACTGTTTGCACTCATCGCGACTTGTACATTGGTTCAATTTTTACTCTTCGGTAAGAAAGGCTTAGGGGAACATTAAGATGTCGACATCAATTAAGACAAATACCTCACCACTAAGTGGACTGATGCCAAGCGAACGCAGCATGTACATTCTGACTAAGATCTTGATGGTCATGTTAGGCATCTTACTGGTTGTTTCAGCGCTGATTACCGTCTTTCCATTTGTATGGTCGGCGCTGCTATCAACTCGTGACCGTTCTGAAATTTTCGGCACGGGCATTAGCTTTGCGATTGGCGATAGCCTGGCGATTAACTACGCCAAATTGCTTGAAATCATGCCGTTTTGGAAAGCGATGTTTAACTCGATTTACGTGGCTTTCTTAGGTACCACCATCTCGCTGCTGTTTTGTAGCATGGGTGGCTACGCGTTTGCTGTGTTTAAGTTCCGCGGTAAGAACGTGTTGTTCGGCATGCTGGTTGGCTCAATGGCGATTCCGCCTGTGCTTAGCTTGATTCCTTACTTCATGATCGTGAAATTCTTAGGCTTGTTGGATAACCACATGGCGGTATGGCTACCGTTCACCACCACACCATTTGGTATCTTCTTGATGCGTCAGCACGTGATTGCATCGATTCCAAAAGAGCTACTTGAAGCAGCGAAATTGGATGGTGCAGGTGAGTTCAGAACGTACTGGAGTGTGGTATTGCCACTGATGAAGCCTGCCTTAGCAACACTGGCTATCGTTCAGTTCGTTTTCTTCTGGAACATGTTTATGCAGCCTCTCGTGGTGCTAAACAACCCAGATAACTATGTTATTACGCAAGCACTTCGAAGTGTTCAAGGCATTCCGAATACGCCATGGGGCGCAGTAATGCTAGGCACCACAATTTCTATTTTACCACTCGTGATTACTTACTTGTTCGCATCGAAACAGATGATCAGTGGTTTAACGTCCGGCGCAGTCAAAGGTTAGGTTTAAGGGTTATAACAATGAATAAATATCAACTTCCAAGTGATTCAAAGTTACGCAGTAAGGAATTTGTATTCGGTGTCGCGACATCTTCATACCAAATTGAAGGCGGCGTTGAAGAGGGCGGTCGTACACCGTCTATCTGGGACACTTTCTGTAAGACGCCGGGCAAGGTCGATAACGGCGACAGTGGTGATGTGGCGTGTGACCACTACCACTTATGGAAACAAGATATCGAGATGATTCAAGGCTTAGGCGTTGATGCTTACCGTCTCTCTATTGCATGGCCGCGCATCCTGCCACAAGACGGTGTCGTGAACCAGCAAGGCCTAGAGTTTTACGGTCAGATCATTGACGAGTGTCATGCTCGTGGCATGAAAGTGTATGTGACGCTGTATCACTGGGATCTGCCGCAATACCTTGAAGATAAAGGTGGCTGGCTAAACCGCGAAACGTCTTACAAATTCGCAGAATACGCAGAAGTGGTGAGCAAATACTTTGGTGACAACATCGATGTGTACACCACGCTCAATGAACCGTTTGTGTCTGCATTCCTAGGCTACCGCTGGGGCGAACATGCGCCAGGTATCAAGGGTGAAAAAGAGGGCTATCTAGCATCTCACCACCTAATGCTGGCACACGGTTTGGCAATGCCGATCCTTCGTAACAATGCACCTCATGCTAAGCATGGTGTGGTATTCAACGCGACGCCAGCTTACCCGCTGACGCCACAAGACCAAGCGGCAGCAGACTACTGTGAAGCGGAAAACTACCACTGGTTCATCGACCCAGTATTGAAAGGCGAGTACCCACAGCTGGTGGTTGAACGCCAAGCGATGAACATGCCAATGATCCTTGAAGGTGACTTAGACATCATCAGCGCTCCGGTTGATTACATTGGCATCAACTACTACACACGCAATGTCGCTCGCTTCAATGAGAACGGCGATATTGAATCGGTGAAGCAAACAGATGCTGAACACACTTACATTGGCTGGGAGATCAACCCACAAGGTTTAACCGATTTATTGGTAAGACTGGATGCTCGTTACGAAAATATGCCACCTATCTACATTACAGAGAATGGTGCTGCAGGTAACGACGAGCGCGTTAACGGACAAGTGATGGATGACCAACGAGTTCGTTATTTCCAAGGTCATATCGAAGCGGTTCACAACGCCGTTGAAGCGGGTGTGAAAGTCGACGGTTACTTCGCTTGGAGTCTGATGGATAACTTTGAGTGGGCATTCGGTTACTGCCAGCGTTTTGGCATTGTCCATGTTGACTACACCACCCAAGAAAGAACATTGAAACAGAGCGCAATTGCGTACCGAAATATGCTGCTAGAGCGCGCTGAGGAGAACAGATAATGGCTAAAGTAGAATTTAAGAACATCAAAAAATCATTCGGTGATGTTGAAGTCGTCAAAGAGTTTGATTTTACGGTTGAAGACGGTGAGTTCGTGGTTTTCCTTGGCCCATCTGGCTGTGGTAAATCGACAACGCTACGCATGCTAGCTGGCCTTGAAAGCATCAGTTCTGGTGACATCGTCGTTGGCGGCAAGTTGATGAATAAAGTCGACGCGAAAGACCGTGACTTGGCGATGGTATTCCAAAGCTATGCTCTGTACCCGCACATGACGGTGTACGAGAACATCGCCTTTGCGCTAAAACTGAAGGGCATGCCAAAAGCAGAAATCGACGTAGAAGTATTAAAAGCGGCGAAAATGCTAGAGCTTGATCCGCTACTCAACCGTAAGCCAAAAGAGCTTTCTGGTGGTCAACGTCAGCGTGTAGCAATGGGCCGTGCAATGGTTCGTACGCCTAAGGTTTTCTTGTTTGATGAGCCGTTATCTAACCTAGATGCAAAACTTCGTGGCGTGATGCGTGAAGAGATCAAACACCTACACCGCGAGCTTAAAACCACTACGATCTACGTAACCCACGATCAGATCGAAGCGATGACACTGGCGGATCGCATCGTGATCCTGAAAGACGGCTATGTTGCTCAAGTTGGTACACCAACCGAGGTGTTCCAGCGTCCTGCAAACAAGTTTGTCGCGCAATTCATTGGTAACCCGTCAATGAACATGTTGGAAGCAAAACTGATTGAAAAAGAAGGCGAGTACTTCGTTGAAATTGGCGATGTTCATATCCCACTGCCTGAGCGCTTTAAGTCTCTGGCGTCTAAGAACCTAGCGCTGCATTTTGGTGTTCGTCCAACAGACATTCACCTACGTGCCGAGCAAGTTGACCACGACCGCGTGCTGCCATTCCCTGTGAAAATCAAAGACAAGGAATTACTGGGCGCAAGCATTCTTCTGAAAACAGAAATTGGCGGTCAATCGCTGATGGTTGAAACCCAAGCGGCTGAAGTCGATGTAAAAGATCTGACGCTTTACTTGGATTTGGATGCATTCCACTTGTTCGATGCTCTGAGTGAGAACTCGCTAGCGAGCTAGCCTGTCAATTTAAATCAGCCATGAGCTGACACCAACCAACTTACGACAAATTGTTTTGGCTCCTCCTGACTTGGGAGGGGCTAGGGATAGTGATGATGAAATTCGGATATTTTGACGATAAAAACAAAGAATACGTAGCAACCACACCGTGTACACCGATCAAATGGTGTAACTATGTCGGCACATTAGATTTCGGTGGCATTGTAGATAGCAACGGCGGCGTGTTGTTGTGTAAGGGGGATCCTGCACTCAACCGTATCACCAAGTACATTGCACAACTGCCAAATTCAGATTTTAAAGGCTCGACCATGTACCTCAAGGTACGTGACGAAGCGGGCAACGTAGAGGTGTTCTCACCTTTCTACACGCCAACCTTGAAGCCGTTAGATAAGTTCGAAAACCACACCGGTTTGTCATACACCACCATTATTGCAGAAGCCTTTGGTGTGCGTTGTGAAGCGACTTTCTTTGTACCAAAAGCTGACCAAGTACTGCTACAAGACATCAAAGTGACCAACATTTCAGACAAAGCACTGCATGTTGATGTGGTACCTGTGTACGAATTCACACACTTCGATGCACTCAAGCAGCTATTAAATGCCGATTGGGTTCCACAAACCATGACGCTTAAAGCGCATCAACAAGAATCGGGTCATACAGTGCTTGAGCAGTACGCCTTCATGAAGCGTGATTATGCGGTGAACCTGATGACAGCGGATCGCACTGCGACTTCTTTTGATGGTGATCGCCAATCGTTCTTAGGGAATTTGGGCTACGGCACATGGGCAGCACCAGAAGCACTAAACAATGATGAATTAGGCAATACTGAGTGTTTGCGTGGTGACAACATTGGCGCGCTTAACCTGCGTTTGGGTTGGTTATCTCCAGAGCAGACAGAACGTACGGTCGTACAAATCGCGCAAGAACAGAGCCTAGAAGCAGCATTGCCTCTGCTGGCTAAATATCGTGACCATCAAGTGGTCGATTCTGCTTTCGCTGAACTGGCTGAACATTGGGATGGTTACCTACAAGCAGTTCAGGTTGAAACGCCAGATCCTGCAATGAACTCAATGCTTAATGTACATAACCCACGTCAGTGTCACACCACTAAAAACTGGTCTCGTTACCTGTCTCTGTACCAGCTTGGCTATGGCGCACGTGGCATTGGTTTCCGTGATTCTTCGCAAGATACGTTAGGCGTAATTACTCACATGCCAGAAGAAGCGCGTGAGTTCATTGAGCGTCTGTTATCTGTGCAAAACACCAACGGTTCTGCGATGCACCAGTTCTTCCCATCAACCATGGAAGCGAACGCGGGTGACTCACGTGAAGAGGAAGATCGCCCTGATTATTACGGCGATGATCACCTGTGGATCATCTACGCGGTGACGCAATATGTGAAAGAAACCGGCAATGCAGACTTCTTGAATAAAGAGATCCCGTTCTATCAAAAAGACAAAGCGGGCAATCCAGTTGAAACGGGAACGGTTTGGAACCACCTGTGCCGCGCGATTGAATTTACTTATACCAATACTGGTGAGCACGGCCTACCGCTGTTAGGTTTCGCTGACTGGAATGACACGGTGAACCTGCCAACGGGTGCTGAGTCGATGATGGTCGCTAACATGTACGGTAAAGCCCTGCTTGATATGCTCGACCTCTGTGAGTTACGCGGTGAGGAACAGCTGACCGCTCAGTTCAAAGAGCAATACCAACAAATGCAGAGCACAGTGAATGAGTGCGGTTGGGATGGCGAATGGTTTGTGCGTTACTTTGATGAGCAAGGCCTGCCAATTGGTTCTCACAAGAATGAACAAGGGCAGATCTACACTAACGGTCAAAGCTGGCCTGTGATTTCTGGTTTCGCGACACAAGAACGTGCCACACAAGCGCTAGATTCGGTTTACAACAAGCTGAACACGACCAATGGTATCAAGCTTTCAACTCCAGGCTACAACGGCTTTGATCCACAACTTGGTGGCGTTTCGACATATCCACCGGGTGCGAAAGAGAACGGCGGTATCTTCCTGCATTCAAACCCATGGGTGATGATCGCGGAAGCGAAAATGGGCAACGGCGAGCGTGCTTATGAGTACTACCGTCAAATTAATCCGGCTTCTAAGAACGACGATATTGATACCTTTGAATCGGAGCCATACTGCTACCCGCAAAACATCTTGGGCGACGAACATAAACAGTTCGGCCTAGGTCGTAATGCATGGCTGTCGGGTACTTCATCTTGGACATACGTGGCAGGTACGCAGTGGATTCTAGGTGTTCGACCTGAAATTGATGGCTTGCTGGTGGACCCTTGTATTCCGGCAGAGTGGCCAGAGTTCAAAGTTCGTCGTCAGTTCCGTGGTGCGACTTATTATATTCATGTCACGAACCCGAATAACGTATGTAAGGGCGTGGTTGAGATGAAGGTCAATGGTGACCTGATTTCAGGCAACAAAGCACCGGTATTTACATCGGGTGAGCACACGGTAGAAGTGGTTTTAGGTTAACAAAGAGAAGGGCGCTTTATGCGCCCTTTATTGCTCTTTCGTTTGGTTATTTTGGTTGATAGGTGGCTTGGCATTGCCAAGTGAAGGTTTGAGACTGGTTCGGGCTAAGCGTTAATAAGCCAATCTGGTTATTGAATGCGTCGGCTGGGCAAGTCATTGGTTCTATTGCAATACTTTGCTCGCTCGTTGGCGTGTAAAGCTGAACGAATGGGTAGCTTTCATCTTGTTGGTAGCGAATTGCGGCAGACGAATCTGAGCGCGTAAACGCAAGTTGATTGGTTGTCTTGCAATCAAATTCAAAGCAATGATTTAAGCTTTGATTGGTGAGTGAATCGTCCAAAGACAAACGGTCAAAAGCGTGCTTTTCACCATTGGGTAGGTCGTTCTCATGTACGACCTCAGTGCAAGGCGACATAGTCAATTCACACTGTTCTAGGTCATTGCCGAGCGAGAAATAAGGGTGCCAAGCATCACCGAATGGGAAGGCGAAATCACCCAGATTAGAGACGGTCGTTGAGGAAGAGAGTCTACCCGTGATGTCGATAGTTAAGGTGACTTCAAGGTTGAACGCAAACGGGAAAGCAGGATGCAAAGACGACGTTTGATACTGCAACGTCACACTGGCAGATTTTTCAGTGGCTACGCTGTTTGTGATTGAAAAAGGTTGGTTGTAGAGCAGGCCATGTACGGCGTGATCAGACCAAGGGAAGTTAGCTGGGAGTTGATGGTTTTGGTTGTCGAAACTGTAGCGACCTAAGTTTAAACGATTTGGAAAAGGGAATAATTTAGCACTGCGGGAAAAGAACGGATGTTGGTTGATCAGTTCATCATAATTCTGATAGCCACAAATAAAAGAGAATGGACTGTTATTTACAATGTATTTATTTATAACAGCACCAAACCCATTGATTATTTGAAGTTCTATACCATGCTGCTGATTTATTAATGTGACAGAGTCAATATTTCCAAATTTTTCATTTATAATTTTAAACATGTTGATGTCTCCATTTTTGAAAGATATTAACAAGAAGAAAAAAATATTCAATGGCGGTTTTAACATGAATAATAAAATTCCATATACGAGCTACTCAGGAAATTCAGAACACTTGTGTAAAAAAGGTGATGCAGTTGAATTTATTCAACCTTGGTACACGCCAATTTCGACCACGCCAGAAAATACCGGTATGGCAGTCGGCGGAATTGGTAACACATTTACACTCACACCAAACGGCAACACGCCTAACTTCAGCTTTATTCCGGGAATCTTTGTCGATTGTTCAGAGCAAGTTATTAATTTTAATGATTTTTATGCGTCAGTGATGAATGTGCCAACCATCGACACGCTGCAAGTTCTTAATGAACAAGAGCTAAGCGTTCACCTGAACTTCTATCCTGCTTTGTTTGATGGCAAAAAGATTGAAAGTAGAGAAATGTCGAATGCGATTAGTCTCATTCAAACAGCATTAAAAAATGGTCGCTTCTACCAAGAAAATAAAGCTAACTTTACAAAATGGAACGTTGAATTTTCAAATAAGACTCAATTGTTGATTGAAGAAGATTCAGGTTCAACTATTTGTCAATTATATGTAGCCTTAGATTTCTTTAATGGTTTATTAATAAATGATACAACGAGATTATTATCACTTACTGCGGGTGATAATAATGATATGGATAATATCAATGGCCGTGATATAGATAGTGTTAATGGCAAGGATATAGAATATCAAGCTTTGTATCCATTAGCTGAATATAAATACAGTAGCTTCGAAGATATTAATATAAAGCGTAAGGTCGTCTCTCCGATCGTTAAAGAGAACAAACGCCTTTGCTCTTTACCGATGCACTGGAATCACTTCGAATTAACCAATAACTCATCGCAACCACGCGTGATTACGCTTGCTCAGCCGCTTCAAAACTTGATTGGCTCAACCTACCAGAAAGGCCGTGATGGTATTCAGGATTCGGCATGTACCTTGTCTCAAAATCCGATTGCTCAGCAGCATGAAGTGGTTAACTTAAAGGGTGAAAGCGGCAGCTTTACGGGTGTTCAATTGTCTAGCCAATCGCCTTATCAAAGCGATATTGAAGGCGAAGTGGTGTTTGGTGTTCAAGCAGATAACCATTTGACTGAATCTGGTAAGGTTGCGATTTCTGTCAAACCAACGCTTTATACCTCTAAGACTGCTCAGCAAACAGAGTTCGCACTGAAAACAGGCCGTACCAACGCGGAATTCCAAACCGGCATTTACACAGGACGTGAAGCGTTGAGCGCATTGGTGGTGGTTCAGGTTGAATTGGAACCTGGCGAGTCTGTTGACCTGCGTTTTGCACAGGTGATGGCACACAGCAAAGTCATGCTTAATGGTTGGCACTCAGATAAGGCTTACACGCAATTCTACCCGCAAGTAAAGCCTGCATTACCTATGTTAGAAGACATGTTGCCTAAGCTCGAAGCGATTGAGCAGCAGATCGTCGCACAACAAACCGCTTTCCTAGAGCAAGCTCAAAGCAAGATCTCGCAGCCTGAATCGGCACTTCGCTATGCAACGATGGCGATGAACTCATTGTCGTTCTTGGCGGAATCAACGGTATGGGACAAAGAAGATAAGTTCTTGGTAAAAGAGTGTGTCGACTACCCATTCTTTAACTCTCTGGATGTGTACTTCTACGGATCTTTCTCTCTGCTTTATTTATTGCCTGAGCTTGATGGCTGTGTGATGAAAGAGTTTTCTAAGGCCATTTTGGCGGAAGACTTCACTCAGCGCCGCTACTGGGAATACGAAGCGACGCCTAATGCCGAATTGATTGATGAAAAGTATCAAGGTGTACGTGCTATTCGAGGTGCGGTAATCCACGACTTAGGCAGCCCATTCGACATTCAGCCCGATGCTTACAGTTGGCACAACGTGAAAGAGTGGAAGGACTTAGCGCCGAAATACATTCTGATGGTGTACCGCCATTATCAAAACACCCAGGATCTCTCTGTGGTTAATGAGTGCTGGCAAGCGGTAACTGAAAGCATCGATTTTTTATCGAATTTGATTGCTGAGGGTGACGATTTACCATTAACCCGAGGCACAGACGATACCTTTGATAACCTAGCTTCTCACGGCATCTCTATTTATTGTGCGAGCCTGTGGGTTGCTGGCCTGCAAGCCGCGAGCGAACTTGCACAATTGATGGGTGAAAGCGAGCTAGCTAGCGGTTACTTAACGCGTTCTAAAAAGGCGTTGGCAACCGTTGAGCAAAGCTTGTGGGATGACAAAGAGGGTTACTACCACTTCTTCGTGACGCCAGTTCAAGCCAAGCATTTAACAGGTGAAGGCTATCAAGCTCTGGAAACCTTAGGGCTTTCATTGACTGGCGATGCGATTGCTGACAAGAACACGCTCAATACCTATCTCAATGAAAGGGATACTTCCATTAGCATCAGTAAAGTATCTCAAAGAGTCTCTAAGAAACGCTTGCTGAGTGAGACGGCGCCACAAGCCTTTACTCAAGAATACTTAGATTTAGTGCCAGATTCTGACAACAGTTTTGGTGATGCCTTGTTGGCCGACAGCTACCTAAAGCTCATCGGCTTAGACGGTATTTTCCCGCAAGAGAACATCCAACGCGCACTAGACTATGTTTATAAGCACAACTTTGAGATTAACAGCCCTAAGCTTGGGGTTGCGAATATGACGTTGGCCGATGGTTCGCCGCATGAAGCGTTCCAAGCACAAGACGTATGGATTGGTGTGCAGTTTAGTGTCGCAACGGCGTTGAGTCTGGCGGGTAAATCTCAGCAAGCAGAAACATTGATGGATACCGTGTATACCGCGCTGTATGACTATTCAAAAATTCCATTTGCAGCGCCAGAAGGGTTCAACTGCTCTGTGTCTGTCAATGAGAAAGATCTTATGGAAGTCTTTAAGTTGACACAAAATGATGCGAAAAACTGGCTAAGTGTACTTAAATGTCAAAACTGTGTGCTGTCTGACGGTCGGATTAATCCAACCTTGACGAAAGATACTGATAATTTTGTTAAAATGGTGAGCGGTGAAATCCCGCTAGAAAAGCTGGCTGGCTTGCACAAATGGCTACTGAGCACTGGCTTGAAATATACGGCTGGTCGCTACTTTAGACCGGGGATGATCTTCGCCTACTTGTATTAACTTAATGACACGATTTTCAGCTAAAGCAGTGGTATGCAGGTTGAAACTGATGGGGAGCTTAAAGCTCCCCGAATGTCACTTGATTAGGGATTCGAGATGCGCACTAAAACAAAAAAAACAACAGTATACGATGTAGCAAGACTGGCTGGCGTTTCTCCCAGCACCGTGTCTCGCTTCCTTAATCGAACCACTTATGTGTCTGATGATAAAAGCCAAAACATTGAGCAAGCCATTAAAGACACGGGCTACAAACCTAACTTCCAAATGCAAGAAAACACCAACCGACGCTCGCTCACTATTGGTGTCTTGGTGCAACACCCTGATAGCCCCTACACCAGTCGTATCCTCAACGACATGGAAAAAACGCTGATCGCTCAAGGCTATTCGTTAGTGATCGCGACAGGGCATTGGCAGAAAAAGTTAGAAATGCACGCGTTGGAGTATCTCGCAAAAAGCAACGTGGATGGCATGATCATCGTGACAGGAAGCATTACTCAGGAAGAAATTGCCAAGTATGCACAAGACATTCCTATCGTGATGGTTGGCTACGATTTTGTTGAGAATAACGTCCGCTCCATCAACATTGATAACGTGTTGGGCGGCTACATGGCAACCTTACATTTACTGCAACAAGGGCATGTGAATATTGCTCATATTAAGGGGCTTTCAAGTCAACCTGATTCGGGAAATCGCTTTGAAGGCTATAAGAAAGCACTTCAAGAGGCGGGCATTAAAGTGATGCCAAAACTCGTTAAACAAGGTGATTTCAGTAGTGAATCTGGTTATGAGAAAACCGTTGAATTGATAGAGTCGAAGGTTCACTTCTCCGCCTTGTTTGCTGCAAATGACCAAACGGCTTACGGTGCGATTAAGGCGCTGTCTGACCACGGTTATAAAGTGCCAGAAGATGTGTCTGTGATTGGCTTTGATGACTTGCCGACGTCTAAGTATTTCACGCCAGCCCTGACGACGCTGAGACAGCCGATTGAAGAGATTGGTGAAGTGTGTGCTCAGTCGATCTTGAACTTGTTATCTGGCGAACGGCATGAAGCTCGACTGCCACCCATTGATCTAATCGTCAGAGAGTCGACCAAGTCTCTGTATCGTTAATTTCAAGACAAGCATCAAGGTGTGCGCCCGTGATGATTCGCTTCGGGACAAAAGCAAGTTTGAGAACAGCAGAGTGAAGGCTTTCCAAGCATACGATTCAAGCCGGATAGAAGTAGTCAGGATAGTTTTGAAGTAACCTACAGGTCCTCACCGGAGTAGCAATATCGCCCAGCATCTTCATCACTCATCCAGTAATTATCAATATAGATCCTTGCGCTTGAAGGAGACGAGTCATGTTCATTTTTAAACACTAAAACGTCTTGAAATCCATATTGACGCAGATTGCCTTTGATGTAAGAGCCTGAATTCAAGCCAGAGTATGGAGGGTAGGCCTCAGCTAATAACCAACCCTTTGATGTATTAATCGCCATGTGATCATTTTCACATTCATAATGGTCATTTGCTATATATCCCCATTCTTCACTAGCATAGATCTTTGTGGCACCAACGCAGAACAAAAGAGCAATAATAGCTTTGATTGTAGAGTTTTTCATAATAATCTCATATGTAGAATTGAATGGATTGGCACGCGCTAACCATTCTATCTCACTTTCCGCAGACTTAAATTATCACTATCTTCTGGTGCATCGCTCATTCAAATATCTCCATCTTTCTCGCAATCATTTGCAAGAGGACATTTGAAAAAAGCTAGTAACTTCTACGGGGCAATAGTGATCATTTTTGTAATTATTTTCATCTGGTTACACGAATCGATCTGGGACAAAAGCGTCTTAGTTTAAAAGAAACTTAGGTGGTTCAATTAAGAGAGGTTCTAAAACGTTATAGGCTCTCTCTTTGGCTTTTTGGGTCGCGTTTTCAGCTGTTGCCGCTAGGATGATATCTCGTTCTTCTGCTGTAACGATAACAGTGAAAAAAATCGCTTCGAGGACTCTATATGGATATTGATTGGGATTGCCTTTAACAACCGAAAACGGGAACATTTTCGTTAAAGACATCAATTCTTGTGAGGCTCGAGTAGCGCGGGTGCCTAGTATAAAACCTATCGTTTGTGCGTAATCTTTGATCGTTGTGAAAGCAGTGTCATTGGCACTTTCTTCGACAATCACACCAAAATCTTTCCAGTTAACAAACGTCAGATCTTCAATTCTCTCAAACATTTATTAGTTTCCTCTATAGACCGTCATTTATAATCACATAAGCTATTAGGCTAAATGTCTCCATATGGATACACTGTCCCATGAGTTTTTAACCGAATCAATAATCATGAATTCTTTATCTTTAACAAAATTACAGGCAGATTTGCTAGCAAGTAGATTAGAAAAATCCGGGTACACTTCATCGGAAAGGAAAATGTACGTCCGTTATTCTACATCCATTCGAGGAGACTCGGTATTCATACATCACAGTCTAGATGTCATTCGTTGCCGAGTTAACACTGCTGCGAGTGGAGTGCTAGAGTCAATGTTTGGAAAACCCAATGGTAAAACCCCAGAGAGTCAGGATGACGGTAGGATGTTGAGCTGGTTTTTTAATGGGTATACGGGAAAGTCGACGACAACTCTTTAGTACTTATAGGGTGAGGTTATTTGTATCGCCCCACAGTCTAGACTGATGCCACTGTTTGGGATAGAAGCGAGATGTCCATAGCTAACAGCTTTCCTGCTTCAAATGTGGAAGGTCACTTACAAAACGTGGGGCACAGATTTAGAACTTCACTTTTACTGTTTCACATCTGCCTTCAGTATTTACACCACCCTTATCGTCAAAAATTACAATATTACCGCTCGTACGTTCGATCACCATTTGTCTGATAGCTTTAGTAAAGTAGTTTCCCGTGTACTCGTAACCGTATTCACTATACAGGACAATACGGTCTGGCTTCATTTCGTACCTCCATGGAAGAGTAACCGTCGACGTCAATCCCATGTGCTCATTTTCTAGCCTTTTACCATCTATGGCTACAGTATGAACCCATGCATGCTGGAGTTTAGCTAACCACTAAGTTTGCAGCATAACGGTTGGTTCATCATTACCGTGCTTAACTCTGAATACTAATGGCGGGACTTCAATAACTTTATCATCATGCGTCATGTAAGTTGACTTTTCTATTTCGCACTCTAGGTAAGGGGTTTTCTCTGCTTGAGCTGAGGCTGAGAATAAGGTTAATACACTGATTAAAAAGAGTTTTTTTACAATAATGTACTTCTGGCAATGATTCTTCTAAGAGGCTTAGTTGAAAGCCTAACATAGTAAGATTTGTTTGAGTTAAGCCTGAAATATCTTGTAGTAATTTGTTATTGCAATACTACTGACCTGTTGGGAAATAAGAGCATAAGCAAATCTAAATGGAACAAGAGCGCCTTAGTGCGACTACTCTAAAACGCTTCTGCCCCGAAACGTGTTTAGGTACCAGTAACATTCATGAGAATAATTTGGGAAACAAGCTGTTGTCCAAATGTGAGCTACTACTTTTTGCCACTCAATTCTCGGGTGCACAATTCGACTAAAATTCAGCAGTTATAAATGGCGGGGTGATTGTAGAACCTGCAAATTATTGGGGTGAATGCATTTTACCTTGCTAATTGTATTCTTTTTCAGCGTAGTTTCTAATTTTTGTCATAATATTAGAAATAACATCATGCTGCTCTAGTGAGGGTGAGAAGAATATACCAATGTGGTAATCAAGGCTATTCACTAATTCGAATACATCTAACTCCACGATTGAATCTTTCGAATAGTGTTTTTCTACATGTTCAGTTGGTAAAACAGCCCACCCATCCTTCTCTAGTAACTCAATTAAAACGTCCTTAGTACTGACTAACTGATATTGAGGAGAGATATTTGACCCTTGAATCGAGGCATTGAAGTAGTGCTCGTAGATAAATTGTTTCTCCAGTTTCAAATCAGAAATTTTTACCATCCTATTTGCAAGGTGACTTTTTGCTCCGGCATAGACTTTGTGTTGTATTCGGCCAAGATTTATATAATTAACTTCATTTTCTGGTTGAACTAACATCTTGATTGTCATTAATGCTAGATGAGCTTGACCACTAATCAGCTCGTCAATGGTTTCTTTTCGGCCTCGATGCAACCAGTTTAATTGGATGTTTGGGAAGTCTTTGCTTATGGCTGAGTTGATATGATGAATCAATGATATAGGAATGGTGGTGTCATGGTTAATATTGATGATGAGTAAGTCATTGTTAAAGGAGTTAAGGGCTGTAAGTTCAAACTCTTCTATTTGCCTTACAATTATTTTTGCCCTTGGGTATAGTTTTTTTGCGGCTAAAGTCGGTAGAGTTGAGCGGCCTTTCATTTCAAATAAAGGCAACCTCATGTTGTCTTCCATAACTGAAATATGTTCACGGACAGTTGTTCTGTCTCGATTTAAAAATCTAGCCCCTGCACTAAACGAGCCTTTATCGAAAACTGCACAAAAACTAACTATTTGATCTTTCGTGAACATATGTAGTCCCATTTAAATAATCTATACACAGGGGGGGATTCCCCCTCAAGTGCGTCTTTTTACTATAGCACTCTCGTAATAAGCTTTATATCGAAAATCATAAACTTTTATGCGAGGTCAACTATGTCAAAATTTAAAGCAGGACTACCGATTGCTATCCTAAGTAGTGCGGTAATTGTATTCTCTTCCCAAGCTAGTTCCGACTTGGGTTTCAAAATGACGCCTAAGGTAACGTATGGGTTTGGTAATGTCACAACCGATGAGATAGTTCATTCAAGAGAGTTGTGGATGAACGTATTTGAGCCTACAGACAAGAGTCATATTAAAGAGACAGCTATTGTGATGACATTTGGCGGTGCGTTTCATCAAGGTTCGCCCGATTTAAGCTTCAATGTTGGCGGTGCGCAAGATACTTCTATGAATGACTATTGCCAAAGGTTTGCAAAACAAGGGTATGTTTGTTTTGCAATAGATTATCGATTAGCTCCCGAAAATCCATTACCGACAGGCATTGGTTACACGGCTGAAGATTTGGACCTTGAAAGTATTAGTTCAATGTCTCAGCAAATTAACCTAGTTAGACACCAATTAGGATATGACCAGCTAGACTTCAATAACCCTTCTGAGAAATCGATCATTGATAAAGCGATTTTATCTGCTGCTGAAGACTTACGTAATGCGGTTGGTTATATCAAAGAAAACTCGAATGAATATGGATTCAATTCATCAAAGGTAGTATTGGGAGGATTCTCTGCTGGCGCTGTAACTAGCTTGAATGTTGCTCATGGAATGAAGTTACCTGTTGCTGGTACGTTCATGCTTTCTGGTGGTCCTGCTGGCTTTGACATCATAAAGAACACTACCAATTTTGAAGCATCTAGCCCTGTATTACTCTTTCAAGGGCAGAATGATTTGCATGCTGCATTCTCGATCAATCCACCTCTGCTTGAACACTATAAACAAGAACAAATTGAAAACACGTTTGCTTGGGTACCAGGGTTTGGACATTTCTATCCTGCGGAGGCTGTTAGCTTATCTGGTGACGGAATGAGAATGTCAGTAGAGCAACGCATTATGAACTTCGTAAGTAACATTGACCAAAGAAGTAACTAGAACTTTCCCATTGATAGATTAAAAAAGCAGGCAGGATGCAAGCAGTGGGAGTAGCTTCCCATAATCTTAGAGGTATGCAATATCAAAATTCATCAAACAACGTTGACATATGAACAGATCCCTAGCGTCTATGCCTTGTTAGAATCTGAAATATTTATGTGGGTCGTAACCACTGCTACTGTTTTACTATTTGTTTGGATCGCAGCGAAGTTATGGCATATCCATTCAATCCCTAAGAAGTTAGCTAAAGAAAAGAACCTGTCACAAGCTAAGTTTGTAATTTGGTTATGTCTTTTGGGGTTGATCTGGAAGCCATTATGGGTTGTTGCCGTATTAACGATAGTCATTGATTGGGATAAATTTCAACTTTGGATAAAGGAGGCTAGGTCATGAAAGAGATTATGGTTCCTTACCTTTTGTTAGTGTGGTTACTGTTTAAATTTAAGATACTAAAACGAACACCGAAAAATTATTTTTGGACCACGTTTGTAGGGGTTGTATTACTACTGATTTTATTTGTATCTCACCGCTTCTATTCTCCTGCCGATTTGACTAACTCAACAACAGTCAAAGCGCCACATGCGATTGTTGCGCCTCCGTTCGGTCAGCAGATAGATACTATCTATGTTGAGCACAATCAGGTGGTAGAAAAGGGAGAGATTCTTTATACCCAAAGAGACGACAAATTAACCTCGATTAAAACAGGGTTGAATGCGAGTAAATTAGAGTTAGCTCGTTCGATAGAAGCGCAAGAAATCAAGCTTGCACAGGCTATGAGAGACCATAAGAGAAATTTGGGGTTGGAACATCATGCGACAGCAAGGGATGTGGAATTATCTTCGGATATGATAGCTACAACTAAAGCCGATATAAACGTGCTTTACGCAAAGCATGAAGGATTAGAAGCGAAGTTAGGGGATGTCGAATTTGAATTGGATAGGTTGACGGTACGAGCACCATTTAAAGGCATGGTTACTCATGTCTACATTGCTAATGGTTCTCGTGTTGGCGGTTTGCATTTATGGGATATTGAAAATAAGTTCGTCGAAATGCGAATACCAGAACAAGCTTACCAAAACATTAAAAGGGGGCAGTTTAGCGAATTCTATGTAGATGCTTACCCAGCTCAGGTATTTAGAGCGCGAGTTCATAGCATTGTAGAGGCTACTGGAGAAGCTCAGGGGAACTTGATGCCGGTTGAGCAAATGGTATCTGGCCACATACAAAGAGGGGCTGCTCCAATTGGACGGACAGTAATATTAGAAGTTGATAGTAAAACTATGGATATGCTCCCTATAGGAAGTACTGGCACAGCATGGATTAGTGCTAAAAAACCTCATAGCATATTAGGCTTCATGGATATCATTGGCGCCGCACATGTAAGATTACAATCCGTAAAATCCATACTTTTTGCTTTATAATATAACTCGACAATTTACCTTTATTGTCTCTCCATGAAACAGTCCACTGTAATAAGTTGGGCTGTTTTTATTTCTATTATTAGTGAATAGCGAGGTCTTGATGATTTATCATTACACCAGAGATCGATGTACCAATTACTATTAAGCCTACAAGAGTTGCTAGGGCGTGTTGATCT